>VGZQ01000026.1 GCA_016872535.1 Rhodospirillales bacterium
CGCCTGAACACCGCCTTGCCGCCGACCGGCGCGGCTTGCGTTATCCCAGCGATCTGACCGACGCCGAATGGGCCTTGGTCGCGCCGCTCATTCCGCCGGCCAAGCCCGGCGGGCGCAAGCGCACGGTCAATGTGCGCGAGGTCATCAACGCGATCTTCTATGTGCTGTGGACCGGCTGTCAGTGGCAGGCCCTGCCCAAGGATCTGACGCCACGCAGCACAGTCTATGACTACTTCGATCTGTGGGACTGGGACGGCACGCTGGAGCGGCTGCATCATGCGCTCTATGTTCAAGAGCGCGAACGTCAAGGCCGCGAGCCGAGCAGCAGGGCATTGTTTTCGAAGGGCTGACACCCCGCAAAACCCGTTTGGGGCGCGCGGCGTCGCGCGACTCTTTCCGCGCATGCGCTCTTGCCCGCACCGCTACCGTCATTTGCGCGGCTGGGTCATCGTTGATGGCGGGTTGCAGCACAAAGCGGAGGAAAGAGCAGAGCACAACGGTAAAGCCGGGCAAACTCCGCAATGCACTGAAAGAACTCGACTCCGTGCAGCTTTATCCCAACGGGAGCGGTTAAGTCGGAAAGAGACGGAGACGGGAAAATGGGGGTGCTCGGCACCCATGGCCGGTCTCCGCAGTAAACCCACCTTTCGGAAAACCTTCGGAGAGCAAAAGAAATTCTGCAGCGGCCCGAGGCAGAACCCGAGTTGTTCAAATAGTATTGGCGGAGGGAGTGGGATTCGAACCCACGATACGGTTTCCCGTATACACGCTTTCCAAGCGTGCGCCTTAAGCCACTCGGCCATCCCTCCGGTCGTTTGTCGAGCGACAAGGGCCCCCCGCGCGACGGGCGCACCATATCGGAGCGGGCACGGACCGGCAACGGGCGGGGCTGGCTGAAATCTCCCCGATAATCGCGCCCGCCCACATCCCTTGCCCTCGGGGCGGTTCCTGGCCCATAACGGCCCCATGCGCGCGGGGATTCTCACGGTCGGCGTCGTCCTTCTTGGCCTCGCCTTTTTGTCGCTGGCGGGCGAGATCGCCGTTCGCGGTCCGATCGAGACGCGCGGTCTCTATCTCTCGGCGGAGGAGCTTTGGGCCGGGCTCGCGCCCCAATCCCACGCCGAATTCCGCTCGTGGTTCCGTTCCGCCGCTCGTCCGCTCTGGACGTTCGGCTTCGAGCCGCTTCTCAAGGCGCCCGCGTGGCTGCTGCTCGGGCTGCCGGGAGTTCTCGCCGTCGTCTACGGCCGCCGCCGCGACACCACGCCGACGGACATCGATCCCGACGAAGTGTTTCTGTACGAAGAACTCGCCAAGCGCGCCAAGGAAGAGGGTCACGCCAACGCCGACGATCGCTTCCCCGCGGACGACTATGCGGCGGCCGAGGCGTCCGCGCGCGAAGCCGCCGCCGATCTCGCGCGGAACCCCATCGTTGCGCCTCCTGGCGAATCGCGCAACGCAAGCCCGGCACCGGAATCGGATACCGCTAAACCGCCGCCCGTCAATCGTCCCCTGTCTTGAGGGCGGCCAGGAACGCCGACTGCGGAATCTCGACCTTGCCGAACTGGCGCATCCGCTTTTTGCCTTCCTTCTGTTTTTCGAGCAGCTTTCTTTTGCGCGTGATGTCGCCGCCGTAGCATTTCGCGGTCACGTCCTTGCGCAGCGCGCTTACGGTTTCGCGCGCGATGACCCGCCCGCCGATCGCCGCCTGAATGGCGATCTTGAACAGCTGGCGCGGGATCAAATCCTTGAGCCGCTCGCAAATCTGCCGGCCGCGCGATTCGGCGTGCGAACGATGGGCGATGAACGCGAGCGCGTCGACCGGGTCGCCGTTGACCAGGATCGTAATCTTGACCAAGTCGCCTTCGCGGTAAGGGGTCAACTCGTAATCGAAGCTCGCATAGCCGCGCGAGACGGATTTGAGCCGATCGTAGAAATCGAATACCACCTCGTTGAGCGGCAGGTTGTAGATCAGCATGACCCGGTCGCCGACGTAGGTCAGCTCCACCTGTTCGCCGCGCCGGTCCTCGCAGAGCTTGAGGATGCCGCCGAGGTGCGCGTCGGGCACCATGATGGTGGCCTTGATCCAAGGTTCCTCGATTCGGGAGATGCGCGCGGGATCGGGCATGTCGACCGGATTGTGCAGTTCCTTCGTCGTACCGTCGGTGAGGTGGACACGGTAGACGACGCTCGGCGCGGTGGTGACCAGATCGAGGTTGAATTCGCGCTCGAGCCGTTCCTGCACGATCTCGAGGTGCAGCAGGCCGAGGAACCCGCAACGAAAACCGAAGCCGAGAGCGGCGGACGATTCGGTCTCGAAGTGGAAGCTGGCGTCGTTGAGACGAAGTTTCTGCAGGGAATCGCGCAAATCCTCGAATTGCGCGGCGTCCGAGGGATAAAGACCGCAGAACACCACCGGGACGGAGGGCTTGAAGCCCGGCAGCGGTTCGGCGCAAGGGCTTCGGGCATCGGTGACGGTGTCGCCGACATGGGTGTCGGCCACCGTCTTGATCGCGGCGGTGAGAAAGCCGACTTCGCCGGGGCCGAGTTCGTCCACTTTCATCGGCTTCGGCGTGAACACGCCCACCTGTTCGACTTGGTAATCCGCGCCCGTCGCCATCAGTCGGATTTTCATGCCCCGGCGGATGGTCCCGTCCTTGATGCGAACCAGGATCATGACCCCGAGGTAGGAATCGTACCAGGAATCGACCAGGAGGGCGCGCAAGGTTGCGTTGCGCTCGCCCGCGGGCGGCGGCAGCCGCGTGACGATCGCTTCCAGCACCAGATCGACGCCAAGGCCGCTTTTGGCGGAAATCGGAATCGCGTTCGACGCGTCGAGACCGATCACATCCTCGATCTGCTTGCGGACTTTTTCGGGTTCGGCGGCGGGCAGATCGATCTTGTTGAGGATCGGCACGATTTCGAGATCGTTGCCGATGGCGAGATAGGCGTTGGCCAGCGTTTGCGCCTCGACCCCCTGGGTCGCATCGACCACGAGCAACGCGCCTTCGCACGCGGCGAGCGAACGGCTGACCTCGTAGGCGAAATCCACGTGGCCGGGGGTGTCCATCAGGTTGAGCTGGTAGGCTCTGCCGTCTTTGGCGGTGTAGGCCAGCCGCACGGTCTGCGCCTTGATGGTGATGCCGCGCTCGCGCTCGATATCCATGGAATCGAGCACTTGCTCGCGCATTTCGCGTTCGGGCAGCGCGCCGCACATCTGGATCAACCGGTCGGCGAGCGTCGACTTGCCGTGGTCGATGTGGGCGACGATCGAAAAATTGCGGATCAGCGAGAGATCGGTCGTCATGGGCCGCGCTTCTAGCATTCCGGACAGGTCAAGGCCATAGGCCGCGCGGCCGTTGGGGCGGCGATTTGTTGCGGGGGTGCAAGGAGCGGGCTATCCTTGCCTGACCTTGCCGCGGGGGTAGTTTTCCGCAGGCCGCCTCTGGCCGTACGGTTCGGTCGCGGTAGGGCGGCAAAATAAAGCGACTTCAAACGCAGAACAGGGAGCCACCCGACCAATGAAACGGCGTCAATTCTTCAGGACCGCCGGCGTGGCCGGCATCGCTGCCACCGCCCTGGCCAGACCCGCCATCGCGCAGGGCCAGCCGGAGATCAAATGGCGCCTCGCCTCCAGCTTCCCCAAGAGCCTCGATACCCTCTACGGCGCGGCCGAGGTCGTTGCCAAGCGCGTCGCCGCAATGACCGACAACAAGTTCCAGATCCAGGTGTTCGCGGGGGGCGAAGTCGTGCCCGGGCTGCAGGTTCTGGACGCGGTTCAGGCCGGCACCGTCGAGTGCGGCCACACCGCCCTCTACTACTACGTAGGGAAGGATCCGACGTTTGCCTTCGATACCGCCATCCCCTTCGGCTTGAACTGCCGCATGCAGACGGCGTGGATACTTCAGGGCGGCGGGCTCGAACTGATCCGAGAGTTTCTCAAGAGCTACAACGTCGTCAACTTCCCGTGCGGCAACACCGGCGCGCAGATGGGCGGATGGTATCGCAAGGAAATCAAGAAAATTGACGATCTCAAGGGACTCAAGATGCGGATCGGCGGATTCGCCGGACAAGTATTGAGCCGGGTCGGCGTGGTGCCGCAACAGATCGCGGGCGGCGACATCTATCCGGCCCTGGAAAAAGGCACCATCGATGCGGCCGAATGGGTCGGCCCCTACGACGACGAAAAACTCGGCTTCCACAAGGTCGCGAAATACTACTACTACCCCGGCTGGTGGGAAGGCGGGCCGCAGCTTTCATTAGTCGTCGGTCTCAGGCAATGGGAAAGCCTGCCGCCGGCCTATAAGGCGGCGCTGGAGACGGCCTGTCACGAAGGCTATAACTGGATGATCGCCAAGTATGACGCCGGAAATCCGGCGGCGTTGAAGCGTCTGGTCGCCGGTGGTGCCCAGATGCGGGCTTTTCCGAAGGAGGTGATGGACGCGTGTTTCCAGGCGGCCAACGAGCTGTACGCCGAAACCGCGGCCAAGAACGCCAGCTTCAAGAAAATCTACGACGCGTTCGTGAAATTCCGCGAGGATCAGTTTACCTGGTGGCAGTTCGCCGAGGCCCGGTTCGACGGCTACATGATCGGCGCTACGCGTCCCAAAAGGGGATAGCCGGCCTGTACACCTCGACGACGTTCGACCCCGCCATCGCGGCGGGGTCTTCTCTTTTAGGGCAAGCGGCAACGCGCCGGTCGGACTCAGCGCTTGGGTTCGGGCTCAACCTGTGGCGTGTCGAGGTCGTAGGCCGGTTCGGGACTCTCGATGATGATCGTATTCAGATCCACGTCCAACGGCGCGTGCAGAAAGACGGTCACCAGCTTCGGATAGGCGATCACCAAGCCGACCATGACGAGCTGGAGCAGCACCCACGGGATTGCGCCCCAATAGATGTCGGAACTGCGCACCTCGGGCGGCGCGACGCCGCGCAGGTAGAACAAGGCGAAGCCGAACGGCGGGTGCATGAACGACGTTTGCATGTTGACGCACACCATGACGCCGAACCAGATCAACGCGGCATCCGGGCCGACGATCGGCGCCAGGAGTTTCTGCGCGGTCGGAGCAATCAAGGGCAAAACGATGAACGCGATCTCGAAGAAATCGAGGAAAAACGCAAGGAAGAAGATGAACAGGTTGATGAAGATCAGAAATCCCCAAACGCCGCCCGGAATCGAAGTCAGCAGGTGCTCGATCCAAACGCCGCCGCCGATGCCTTGGAACACGGTCGAGAAGGCAGTCGCTCCGATGAGGATAAAGACGACCATGGCGGTCAGGCGCATGGTCCGCTGGTAAGCCTGCACGATTAAGTCGCGCAAATCGTCGAGCCTGATCGCCTTCACCACGAGCCAAGCGACGGCAAGATAAGCTACGGCGAGAGCGATCCGAAAGAGAAGATGAATGTCCTTGAGAAAAATAACGGCCGCGACGGCGACACCGACACCGGCGGTGCCGATCCACATGGCCCAGCGGCCGTCGCGCCCCAACTTCGGATGGTGCAGCACCGCGAGGACGAGGGCGCCGACCGCCCCGACTGCGCCCGCTTCCGTCGGAGTGGCGAGGCCCAGCATCATCGTGCCGAGCACCAGGAAAATGAGCACGGCCGACGGGATGATGCCGGCCAGGCATTTAAGCCACAGCGCCCAGCCCTGCAATGTCCGGTCGGCTTTGGGCACCGGCGGCATCCACTCGGGCTTGGCAAGGCCAAGCAAGAACGTATAACCGGCGAAAAGCGCTATTTGCAGCAGCGACGGGCCCCAGGCGCCGAGATACATGTCGCCCACGGATTTGCCGAGTTGATCGGCCAAAACCACCAGCACCAGGGACGGCGGGACGAGTTGGGTAATGGTTCCCGATGCCGCCAGCACGCCCGTCGCGTAGCGCATGTTGTACTTGTAGCGCATCATGACCGGAAGCGAGATCAGCGCCATGGCGATGACCTGCGCGGCAACCGTGCCCGTGACCGCGCCGAGGATGAACCCGACCAGAATGACCGAATATCCCAGGCCGCCGCGGGCGGGACCGAACAGTTGTCCCATGGAATCGAGCATGTCCTCCGCCAAACCGCAGCGTTCCAGGATCATGCCCATGAACGTGAAAAAAGGGATGGCCAACAGCAAGTCGTTGGATAAAACCCCGCCGAAGATGCGCAGCGGAATCGCGCCCAGGAAGTCGACGGGAAAGAGTCCGATTTCGATCCCGATCAATCCGAAAAACAGGCCGACGGCGGCAAGCGAGAATGCCACCGGGTAGCCGATCAGGGTAAACACCACCAGGCCGCCGAACATCAAGAGCGGCATCAGGCCGCCGGCGGTCACTGGAGCGGCCTTTCATAGCGGGAATCGACGGCGATCCGGCCGCGCAGCGCGGCAATGCGCTTGATGATCTGGGAGATCCCTTGCGCGGCGAGCAAGACGAAGCCGCAAGGCACGAGAAATTTGACCGGCCAGCGGACCAGCCCTCCGGCGTTGTTCGATTGTTCGTTGATGAGGAAGGACTCGTAAAAAAACGGCCATGAAAGCCAGGCCATCAGCAGGCACATCGGCAGGAGGAAGAACAGGGTTCCGAATATTTCGACCCAATGCTTCGCCGTGTCGGAGTAACACAGATATATAATGTCGATGCGGATATGCTCGTTGCGCCGCAGGGTCAATGACGTTCCCAGCAGGACGGCGGCCGCGAACATGTACCATTGCACCTCAAGAAAGGCATTGGAGCTTATGCCGAAGGCATAGCGGATCATGGCGTTGGCGGCACTGACGGCGCAGGACAAAACGATCATCCAGCCGGCGAATCGGCCGAAATGATCGTTGATCCAATCGATCGCGCGGCTCAGTCGGAGAAGCGCTTGCATCAGGATCGGTTCCGGCGAACGCGAGGCGCCGCCTCGGTGCAACCCCGTTTCGGTCCCGCATCCGGCTCGCGCGGCGGCTCGATGGCGATCAAACGAGTTTCGCCAAAAGCCGTACGAGGACGTCCTTGGCGAAATACAACGCCAAAATCAGGACGACCGGGGATATGTCGATGCCGCCGAGATCGGGAATTATGCGTCGAATCGGACGCAAGGCGGGCTCCGTCGCCCGGTACGTGAATTCGAGCACGTAATAGACGAATCGATTGGAGGTGTTGATGACGCGAAAATGCACCAGCCAACTTGCCGCTACGCCGATGATCACGACCCAGATATATAATTCGACCGCGGTCGAAACGAGGGCGATGAGCGGCGCGACGACGACATCCATGGCTTGCGGATTCCCATGTTTTCCCGTCGGTTAAGGGGTGCCGACCAGCCTAACAATGCTGCCCGTCGCCGCGCAAGTCCGAGGTTTAGCGGGCGGAGACGCGGTTGTCGGATTTTCTGCAATATGGCCCGACGATCCAGGCCACGGCGATCATCGCCACCGCGCCCGCGACGCCATGCAGCGCGTTGCCGACCATCAGGGAGATATTGCTTTCCTGGTAGGCCAACGGGAACAAGATGCCGATGGTCAGCAGAGGCAGGATAGGACTTCGTGTTCCGGCTGTACCGCGGCGGGCCAAACCTCCGAGGATGAAACCGGAAAGACCCAAGCCGAGAACGACGCCTACCAAGCCGAAATTAATGTAAAACTCGACAACCCAAGGCAGGTTGATCGATGTCGTCATATCGCCGGGACTGAGAATCCGGTAAAGATGCCCGATCTGGTTACCGATGTCCTCGCGCGGTTTCTCCGGCCAAACGAATCGCGGGATCGGTACGTACAACAACGGGCGCAAGGTTTCGCCCGCGAAGAAAGGCACCCGAGCGGGCGTTTCCGAAACCGCGCGGTCAAGCAAGCGAACGGTTGAAATACGCCGCAGCACCTGGTCACGCGCCCAGGAAATTCCCGCGTTCGCGAAATTGATGCGATCCGCGTTCGATCGGCATGTTTCGAAAGCAGATGCGAAAACTCGGCGGGCAAGCGGCGGTTCGATGTTAAGTTCGGACTGGCATATTTTCACTATTTCCAGCGGCAGGGGCGTTCGCTTGAACGGATATACCGACAGAATCAACGCGAACAATATTCCCCAGATCAGCCATTTACGCCGGCCGTAGATCACTTCCAAAATTCCAAGAAACAGGACGCCGAGAAACAACAATGTCCCCTGGCGAAGAGGCGCCAGGGACAGCAATACGAAAACGAGCGCGCCGTAACCGATCCAGCGCGCGAGGCGCGAGACGGACCGGGTGATTTGCCCGTGACGGACGGCGGCCAAGGAAAAAAAGAACGCGCTGTGAGATAGCTGATAGACAATCGGCGGGCGTATCTCGAGAAGGTAAAACATTGCGACTGCAAAGAGATTGAAAGCGCACAACAGATACAGAATATCGGTCTTGACCAAGGAGAAATCCGGCGGAGGGGTTTCCGCCGAACGGGCCGCCCGAATTCGTGCGGCGCGAATTCCCGATAGATAGCCGAGAATCAGGGCGGCAACCCCCGCGCCGAGCACCGCGAACGTCGCAAGCCCGATCGGGGTCGCGTAATAGCCATGGATCTCTCCCGGAACCGGCTGGGGGAATAATGTCGAATGCTGGGTTAACCCGCTGACGACGTAAAAAACGAAATAGTAGGCCAGCGACAGGATCAGCAGGATCACCGGAAATCTTTCGAAGGTTGGAGATTGTGTTTGCATGGCCGGAACGGACGTTGACATGGGGATCGAAAAGATCCGGCAACGTCGGGAAATGGTTATATTATGGCGTACCTCTTTCCAATGTCTGAAGAAAGCGGGGTTTCTTGACAGGGCATGGAGGGCTCCCCATTATGCGCCCCGCTTCGCGGGAAATGGGGGCTGGACCGTCCATCCCGCCACCCGGTTTCCGGGGCCGTAGCTCAGTTGGGAGAGCGCCTCGTTCGCAATGAGGAGGTCAGGGGTTCGACTCCCCTCGGCTCCACCATTTTCCGGTATCATCGCGGTACCGTGCGCGCGACGTCACGGCCTGACCGCCGGACTTTCCATCGGCAGGCCGCGCGCGCGCCACATCAAATACGTTTCCAGCGCCAGATACTCGGTCGCGCCCGGCGGATAATAGGCGGCGCGCATCCCGAACAGGCAGGCGCGCAGCCGCCGGTATAGCGAGCCCAACGACTGCCATTCGAGGCGATAGAGCGGATAGCCGGTCGTGTGTCCCTGGGAGAGTGGCAGCCCGGCGAGCTTTCGGCCCCAGTTGGCTTCGTGGCAATGGGCGCACGACAGATCGAGATGTCCCTGGCGGGCGATGAACAACTGGCGCCCCGCCGCGATGGTCGTGGCGAGCGCCTTTTCGTCAATCGTGATCGGCAGGTTGCGCGACTGCCGCGCGACGTAGGCGGCGAGCGCAAGCGATTCCTTGGCGTCGGGCCCGAGCGGGGCAAGGCCCTGGCGCTCGACGCGACACGCCTCGATCCGGCCGGCGAGATTGACAACCTGGCCACGTTTTTCGTCGTACGCCGGATGGCGCGCGGCCACGCCCTTCATGCTTTCCGTCCCATCGCCGTGGCAATCGGCGCACGCCTTGCCGGCGGTGGTCGCCTTCGCCGACCACAACGCTTCTCCTTCCAGCACCCACAGCATGCCGGGGTTGGCGGTATCGTCATCCTGCATCGCCTTGAGTGCGGCGCTCATCTGGTCGTAACCGGAGCGACGCTCGGCAAGGGGAATATCATCCGCGCGCGCAGGCGGGTTGGCGACCGCGAGGAAGGCGGCGATGAAGACAAAAAGACGCGCGGCGTTCATTCCACCGCGATCTTCGCCCGATGGGTGGCGGCAAATCCGTTATCGCCGGTCCAGCGCAACTCGATGGTTCCGCTTTCGGTCGCGACGGTGTGGAAGGAAATGAACGGATTGGCGGCGACCGCGGGGAAGAATTGCGCGCTGAAAATTTCCTCGCCGTTGTAGAGCGCGACGAACGACGTGATGATGTCGCGCGGGCGAAGAACGCCGGTGGTGGTGTAGCGGAACCCGTTTTCCATCACGTGCCCGATCAGCGCGCTGATGGCGATGATTTCACCTTTCCTCGCCTTGGCCGGCACGTTGACGATGGCGCGCGGCGCGGTCATGTGTCCTCCAGGCAGGCGCCACCGGTGACGACGATCTCGGCCCGGTCGGACCAGAACGTGCCGTCGGACATTTCGGCGATCGCCGTAACCTTCTGCGTGTCGGCCAGCCGAATGCGCGCCGAAAATTTGGCGAGCCCGGCACGCGGACCGAGACGCACGCCGATTACGTTCGGCTGCGGGTTGCGTTCGGTGAAAATGTGGACGGACTTGACGTAGTCCGCGGGCGTCATCGGGCTCTGGACCGTGACCGTGCAATGGACCGAATTGCCGTTCTCGACGATGGGCGGCAGATCCAGCTTGACCCGGCCGGGAGTAACCTTGGCCCCGCCGGTTACCCGGTGGACGGCGGCTTGAATTTCGGCCGGGGTCAGGGGGCGCGGCGAGCTCCGACTGCCGGCCTGGAGCTGCGGCGGCACTTCGTTGGCGGGCGAACGCCTGGGGGCGAACACAGCGACGACCGCGGCGAACGCGGTTGCGAAACGCAAAAATGCGCGCCGACCGGCGGTGTCGTGTTCCGTTCGCGGGGCCATGGTCATGACGCTATTTTACGATCATTCCTTGAGGGTCGCCAGATACGCCACCACGTCTTCGATTTGTTCGGCGGTGAGAATACTGCGTCCGCGATAGGCGTCGGGCACGCGGACGAGGCCCTCGATGCTGTAGAAAGGCGGCATAATGGTGTCGGGATTGACCCGCCGCTGGTCGACGACGCGGAGCCGGATCTGGCCTTCGCTCAGGCGGGAGCCGACACCCCGCAAATCGGGGCCGATGGTGCCTTGCAACGTCTCTTCGGGGATCGGGCCGGGATGGCAGAGCAGGCAGAAGCCCACCTGCCGGTCGCCGACGATCGCGCGTCCGCGCCCCGCGTCGCCCCGGGCGCCGGTGAGCGACGCCGGGATCGAGTCGCCGGAGACGGCGAAGGGTTTTAATCCCGCCGCCGCCGCCGGGCCCGACAGAAATCCGGCCAGAACGACGGCCGCCGCCCGAACGCCCCTGTTCACGCCATCTCGATCTTGTGGTTCTTGAGCGGGAAGGTGCGGATGCGTTTGCCGGTCGCCGCGAAGTAGGCGTTCAGCACCGCCGGTGCTGCGACGCAAATGGTCGGCTCGCCGACGCCGCCCCACGGATCGCTGCCGCGGGACGGCATGACGATCGATTCTACCTTCGGCATGTGGGCGATGCGCATCGAATTGTAGGTATCGAAGTTGGTTTGTTCGATGCGGCCGTCCTTGACCGTGCACTCCTGGAAGAAGAGGGCGGAGAGGCCATAGACGAACGAGCCCGAAATCTGGCGTTCGATCTGCGCGGGATTGACCGCGTAAATCGGATCGGTCGCGGCGACGATGCGGTGGACCTTGATCTTATTGCCGCCGTCCGAAACCGAAATTTCGGCCGCCGCCGCGACGTAACTCGCGAACGACTTCATCTGGGCGAGGCCGCGGAAGATGCCCGCCGGGGCCGGCTTGCCCCAGCCGATCTTGTCGGCGACCGCGTTGAGGACTGCGAGGTGTTTCGGGTGCTTGCCCATCAGCTTGCGGCGGAACTCGAGCGGGTCCTGGTTCACGGACTTGGCCAGCTCGTCCATGAAGCATTCGATGAAGATGGCGTTCTGGTTGATGTTCACGCCGCGCCAGAACCCCGGCAGAATGTGCGGGTTGCGCATCGAATGGTCGACCAGCAGGTTGGGAATCGAATAGCCGAAGGCGAAATCCCCCGACGGCCACAAACCCTGGAAGGTGAGTTGGTCCTTACCCTTGTCCAGGCCCTCGGGGCGCGCGCTCGCCAGAATCGACTGGCCCGAAAGCCGGATGTGCAACGCGGTCAGGTTGTTGTTGGCGTCGAACCCGCCCGTGAGCTTGCAATGCATGACCGGGTGATAGCGGCCGTGCAGCATGTCTTCTTCGCGCGTCCACAACAGCTTGACCGGCGTTCCCGGCATCTGCTTGGCGATCAACACCGCCTGGGTGACGTAGTCGTGGAAGTTGCCGCGCCGGCCGAAGCCGCCGCCCAAGTCGATCTTATGAACATCGACTTTGCTGGCCGGAAGGCCGGACGCCTGCAACGCCGCCGCGAACGCCGCTTCGCCGTTCTGGGTCGGAACCCACACCTCGCAGCGGTCCGCGGTGTAGAGCGCGGTTGCGTTCATCGACTCCATGCAGGCGTGGTTCTGATAGGGATAGAAATAGAACGCCTCGAGCTTCTTGGTGGCGGAGGCGAGCGCGCCCTTGGCGTCGCCGTTCTCGTTGCCGACGAAGGCTTCGCTCGCGGTCAATCCGGCCTTGAGCCATTCGTCGATCGAAGCGCTGGAGACCTTGGCGTTGGGGCCTTCGTCCCAGACGATGGGCAGCGCGTCCATCGCCATCTTGGCCCGCCAGAAGGTGTCGGCGACCACGGCGACGGCGGTTTCGCCGACCGGGACCACCTTTTTGACGCCCTTCATGCCGGCGACCTTGGCGGCGTCGAAGCTTTTCACCTTGCCGCCGGTCACCGGGCAATCCTTGATGGTCGCAACCAGCATGCCGGGCAGCTTCAAGTCGAAGCCGTAGACTTTCCGTCCGTCGACCTTGTCGGCGGTATCGAGCCGCTTCATCGACTGGCCGATGATCTTCCACTCCTTCGGGTCCTTGAGCTTGACCGAATCAGCGGGCGGCGGGGTCAATTTCGCCGCCGCCTCGGCCACCTTGCCGTAGGTAGTGGTGCGTCCGGACGTCTTATGGGTGATGACGCTGTTGGCTACGGTGCACTCCGCGGCCGGGACGCCCCAGCCGTTGGCGGCAGCCTGGACCAGCATCATGCGCGCCGACGCACCGCCCCGGCGCACGTAGTCGTGCGAAGTGCGGATACCGCGGCTGCCGCCGGTCGAGAAATCGCCCCACACCCGGTTGCGGGCGACGCTTTGCCCCGGGGTCGGGTATTCGGTGGTGACTTTGTTCCAGTCGCACTCCAGCTCCTCGGCAACCATCTGGGCGAGGCCGGTGATGGTGCCTTGCCCCATCTCGGAACGCGCGACGCGGACGACGACCGTGTCGTCGGGCCGGATCACGACCCAGGCGTTGATTTCGGGCGAGCCGTCCTTGGCGCGGACGACCTTGGGCCCGCCATCGGGCAGTGCAAAACCGAGCATAAATCCGCCACCGGCGGCGGCGGCGCTGACGACGAAGGAACGGCGGCTGATGTTCGGAATGTAATTCATGGTCGCCCCCCTCAAGCCTTGGCCGCGGCGTGAATCGCCTGGCGCACTTCCTGGAACGTGCCGCACCGGCAGATGTTGGTGATCGCTTTGTCGATGTCCGCGTCGGTTGGCCGGGGTTTTTCCTTGAGCAGGGCGGCGGCGGCCATGATCATACCCGACTGGCAATAGCCGCATTGCGGCACGTCGTGGTCGATCCAAGCCTTCTGGATCTTGTGCAGCACCCCGCCTTGGGCGAGGCCCTCGATGGTGGTGATGCTTTTGCCTTCGACCGCGCTGACGGGCAGCGAACAGGAGCGCACCGGCTGGCCGTCGATGTGCACGGTGCAGGAACCGCACTCGGCGATGCCGCAGCCGTACTTGGTGCCGGTCAAGCCGACATGATCCCGGATCACCCACAACAGCGGCGTATCGGCCTCGACGTCGATGGTATGAGGCTTGCCGTTGATCGTCAGTCGCGCCATGAACTCCCTCCCTGGATGTTCGTTTCCGCAAAAATCCGAATCGCGATTGGACGGGAGCTTACCCGATTCCGGCCGGTTGCGCGATTGATGAACGAAATCTAGCCCTGGCGACAGGAGGGTTAACGGTCACCAGAGGATGGGCTCGTCAGATGTGGGAAGGATTATATTAGCGTACCAGCAAGAGCGAGCAGGAGAGTCGGTCGAGCAAATCGCCAGCGATCGATTTTTCCGATTCGCCGTCCGTGCCGACGACCACCAAGGACGCGCCACGCCGGCGCGCGGCGGCGCAAAGCGCCTCGCCGTCGCCGCCGGGAAGATGAAGGAATTCGAGTTCGATTCCCGCGTCCGCAAGGCGCGCGCGGATATCGCTCCGCCAGCGATCGGCCTCGGCGATCCTCGGTGTCCGCAGGACGACCTCGCATGGGTTTCCGGCCGCCCCGGCGATGGCGGCGGCGGCTTGCAGCGCCCGTTCAGCCGCGGCGCCTCCGTCGAACAGTACGACGACCGCACCCGACAACGCGCGATCTTCGCGCAGGAACAAAATCGATCTAGGATTAGCGCGCGCGATCGCCTCGGCTGCACGGCCGGTGGAGATCGGCCCCGGCCAGGCCGCGTGTTCCGCCCAGGCAACGATGACGAGATCGGTTTCCGCCGCGCACGCCGCCACTTCCGCCGCGATCCGTCCGCGCCGCACCTCGAACGAGGCACTGAGGGCGCTTTCCCGCGCCGCCCGCTCGACCGCGCGGCGAATTTCGTCGGCGCGGGCTCGCAGCGCGCGGGCCAGCGCCGCAGTGTCGAGATTTGAGGACGTCGTCTCGCCCGGCTCCGTTTCCGGGGAGCGCCCGATCAGACGCGCGCCCGGATGGCCGGCCAACCGCAACAGTTCCTCGCTTTCGATATAAAGGGCCGCGAATTCCGCCTCGAACCGGCGGGCGAGGCGGGCGGCGGCTTCGGCGCTGGCGTATCCGGACATGGCGTCCAGCACCAGTAGCAACCGTCGGAACGGCGCGAGGCTTCCCGCTTCGGGACGCCGCGCCAACATCAGGGCTTCCGCCGGGATTTTTCGCCCGACTCCTCCAGTCCGCGCTCCCGCAGCATGCGCGCGCGGGCTTTGCGCGCGAACGACGCGAGTCTGGCGACGATGCGCGCGTTGACGCTGCCGGCGGGATACGCGCCGTCCGCGTCCGCTTCGCCGGCGGGTACGCCGGTGAGAATCCCGATGCCGTCGTCCACGGTTTCGACCGCGAACACGCGGAAGCGTCCCGCCTTGACCGCCTCGATCACATCCCGACGCAGCATCAAGTGCTCGACGTTGGCCTTCGGGATCAGCACGCCTTCGTCGCCGGTGAGGCCGCGCGCGGCGCAGATGTCGAAGAAGCCTTCGATCTTCTCGTTGACCCCGCCGATCGCCTGGACGCGCCCCAACTGGTCGACCGAGCCGGTCACGGCGAGCGATTGCTTGATCGGAATGTCGGCAAGCGCGGACATCAGGGCATATAGCTCGGCCGAAGAGGCGCTGTCGCCCTCGACGCCGCCATAAGACTGCTCGAACACCAGGCTCGCGTTCAACGAGAGCGGCTGATCGCGGCCGTAGCGGGC
Source organism: Rhodospirillales bacterium (assembly GCA_016872535.1). Lineage (NCBI taxonomy): Bacteria > Pseudomonadati > Pseudomonadota > Alphaproteobacteria > Rhodospirillales > Rhodospirillales bacterium. Next base: position 15,311 of record VGZQ01000026.1, read on the forward strand.
ATTGAGGAAGGACGAGAGAATCATCACGCCCTTGCTGTGCAACGGACCGCCGAGGTCAACCTCGCGCTCGATATCGGCAACCTCGCCCTTGCCGGCGGCGACCCGGCAGGTGATGCGGCTCGGCCGGCCGAAGCGGAAGTTGTCGAGCTGAATGACGGAGAGGCCGTTGACCTGGCCGCTCTTGGCGCCCGCGGTTTCGATCACCAAAGTGCCGCGCTTGATTGCCTCCTGGATCAACGCGCGCAGGCGGTCGGAGCGGTAAATACCGGCGGCGATCGCCTTTTCCACATGCTCGGCGGTAACGACCGCGACCTCGGCGCGGCGCGCCCAATAGGCGGCCTCGCGCACCAAGTCGGCGATGCCCTCGATTCGGGCCGAAAGCTTCTTTTGGTCGTCGGCCATGCGCGCGCCGTGTTCGACGACGCGCGCGACGGCCGAGGCGTCGAAGGGAGCCAGGCTCTCGGTCTTGGCCACGGTCGCGACCAGGCGGGCGTAGTGCGCTTCGCCCGCCGCGTCGCGCGCAAGCCGGTCGTCGAAATCGGCGGCGACCTTGAACAATTCGCGGAACTCGGGGTCGTAATGATGGAGCAGGTAATAAAGAATCGGTTCGCCGATCAGCACGACCTTGGCCTCGAGCGGGATCGGCTCGGGCTCGAGCGTCACGGTCGAGGCCCAACCAATTTCCTCGCCGAGCGACTCGATCCGGATTCGTCCCGTGCGCAGGGCGCGCTTCAGGCTTTCCCAGGCGAACGGTTGCATCAGAACCTTGCGCGCCGACAGGATCAGGTAGCCGCCGTTGGCGCGGTGCAGCGCGCCGCCCTTGATCAGGTTGAAGTCGGTGACCAACGCGCCGAACTGAGCGAGATGTTCGACCCGGCCGATGAGGTTGGGTTGGGTCGGATGGTCCTCCTCGATCACCGGCACGCCGGACGGGGCGCCGCCGGCGGGGGCGTTGTCGACCAGCAGGTTGACCTGATAACGGCGGAAGGCCGGCCCCGCGGTCTGCAGCGCGCGCCGCGCCGCCGGCGCCATCAAGGCCTCCATCGCCGGAGGCACACCGCCTTCCTGGGGCAGGAATTCGTGCGCGTTCTCGATCATGTCGTCGCGCACCGCGTCGAGATGGAGGATGACGCCGGGCTGATCCCGCCAGCGCAGCTTGAGGTCGTCGATCAGATGACCGACCGCGGATTGGGCGATTTCACGATTCAGCTCGCGTATCTTTTCGCGCTGGGCGCGCTCGGTGCGCGGAATGGAACGCAAGATTTCTTCCAATTCCGCCTGCAACTCCTCCATCGCGGCGCGGCGCTTCTCCTGCTCTTTTTCCGGAAGGGCCTCGAACTCCTTGGCATCCAGGACTTCGTCGCCCTTGATCGGCGCGAGCGCCAGGCCCATCGGCGTACGGATCAGGGCGATTTCGCGTTCGCGCGCCTTTTCCTGAAGCATGGCGAAAGCCTTCTCATGGCGTTCCTTGAAACGTTCCTGGATCGCGTTCTTCCGGTTGCGGTAATCGTCGCTTTCGAACGCGGCGGGAATCGCGATCGTCAATTCCTCGATCAGACGTTTCATATCGTCCACCAAAGTCCGCCCGCTCCCGGCGGGCAAACGCAGCGCCTTCGGCCGGCGGTGATCGACGAAGTTGTTGACGTAGCACCAGTCGGGCGGCAACGGCCGCTCCCCGGCCTCGCGCGCCAGGGATCGGCGCACCAGGGTCGCGCGGCCGGTCCCTTCTTCGCCGAGCGCGAACAAATTGAATCCGCCGTGCGGCATGCCGATGGCGAATGCAATCGCCTCGACCGCCCGGTCCTGGCCGACGATGGCGGCGTCAGGGACGGCGAGGTCGTCGGTGTTGGCGAAACCGAGGCAGGCGGGATCGCATGGCGCGCTCAGAGCTTGCCACGGCAATGCCGTTGCGGCGGCGTCGGAACGGTCGTTCATGCACCCTCTTCGATGCGCTCCATTTCCTCGTCGGAAAGGCCGAAGTGATGACCGATTTCGTGAATCAAGACGTGGCGAACGACGTGGTAGAGGTCCTCGCCCGTTTCCGACCAGTAATCGAGAATGGGTCGGCGATAGAGGAAAATGATGTCGATGTCGTGCGGCGCATCGGCCACGCTCTTGCGATCGAGCGACACGCCCCGGTAGAGGCCGAGCAGGTCGAAGGGGCTATCCAGATCCATTTCTTTCTCCGTCTCGGCGTCGGGAAAGTCCTCGATCCGAATCGGAACGTCGGCGACGTGGCGCCGGAGAACCTCGGGCAGGCTCGCAAGCGCCTCGCGCGCGAGCAGATCGAGGTCGGCGAGATCGGGCGGCGTATTGAATTTTCGGGGCATACGCGGGTTTCGACCACTCGATCTGCGACGATAATTAAGGCGTTCTCATGACCGGCGCGCCTTGATCCGGATCAACAATCGCTTATTTCGGCGGCAGGCGCAGCGCCCCGTCGAGGCGGATGGTCACGCCGTTCAACATGGGGTTTTCCACGATATGAAGGACGAGCTTGGCGAATTCGCGAGGCTCGCCGAGGCGGGACGGGAAGGGAACCGAATCACCAAGCGCCTTCTGCACCTCGTCGGGCAAACCGTACATCATCGGCGTCGCGAACAGGCCCGGTGCCACGCTCGCGACGCGCACTCCGGACTTTGCGAGGTCGCGAGCGACCGGCAGCGTCAGCGATGCGATGCCGCCCTTGGAGGCGGCGTAGGCCGCTTGGCCGACTTGGCCCTCGAACGCGGCGATCGAGGAGGTGTTGACGATCACGCCGCGCTCGCCGCCGGCCAACGGCTCGGCTCCGGCCATGTCAGCGGCAGCGAGGCGCAGCACGTTGAACGTTCCGATCAGGTTGACCCGGACGACGCGGGCGAACGATTCCAGCGCCATCGGCCCGTCGCGCCCGACGGTGCGGGCGGCCGACCACACGCCGGCGCAGTTGACGTTGATCCGCGCGGGCCCGTGGATCTTGCGGGCGGCGGCGACGGCCTCTTCGGCGCTCTTTTCGTCGGCCACGTCGCAGACCAAGGCGAGCCCGCCGATGTCGCGGGCGATTTTTTTGGCTTCGGCGAGATTGAGGTCGAGGACGGCGACCTTGGCTCCGGCTTCAGCCAGCACCCGCGCGGCGGCCGCGCCGAGCCCCGAAGCTCCGCCCGTTACGATCGCCGCCAGTCCTTTGGGGTCCATCGGTCGCTCCTCGTTCGCGGATGGTCTTAACACGCCTCCAACCGGTTGCGAAGGCGCCCGGTTGCGAAAGCGTCCGTCGGATTTCATACTGAAGCCGGTGTACAAGGGAAACCACCGGATACGAGGGAGGCACATCCATGCAGTTCGTGGTTATCGCGCGCGACGGCACCGACGCGGAGGCGCCGCAGCGCCGATTGAAAGCGCGCGAGGCGCATCTCGCCAACGTCGGTCGACTGAAAGAACCCGAGAAGATGCTGATGGGCGGTGCCATGCTCGACGACAAGGGCACCATGATCGGTTCGGTAATGATGTTCGATTTTCCCGACCGCGCGCGCCTCGAAGCCTGGCTTAAGAACGATCCCTACTCCATCGGCGGCGTCTGGCAGTCGCTGGAAATCAAGTCATTCCGCGTCGCCGTGAAATCGTAAGGCGCGCATAATGTCCGAACGCCCGTTGTGGACCCCGAGCCCGGCGCGGATCCGCGATACAAACCTGGCGGCGTTCCGTTCCCGGATCGAGCGCGATTACGGCACGCACGTGCCGGATTACGCGGTGCTGCATCGCTTTTCGCTGGAGCAGCCGGAAAAATTCTGGACCGCGTTCAAGGACTTCGCCGGTCTCAAGGCGGAAACCTGGGGTACGGTCGCAATCCGCGATAAGCATCGCATGCCGGGAGCCGCGTTTTTCCCCGACGCCCGGCTCAATTTCGCCGAAAATCTCTTAAGTCGGGACGACAACACGGACGCGCTCGTCTTCTGGGGAGAATCCGAGGCGCGCCGACGCCTGAGCTGGCGCGAACTGCGGGCCGAGGTTTCCCGGGTCGCCGCCGCGCTCGAGGGGCTGGGCGTCCAGTCCGGCGACCGTATCGCGGGTTATCTCCCCAACATGCCCGAGGCGATCGTCGCCATGCTCGCGACCGCGAGCCTCGGCGCCGTGTGGTCGTCGTGCTCGCCCGATTTCGGCGTCCAAGGCGTGCTCGACCGTTTCGGCCAGATCGCGCCCGTGGTCTTGTTCGCCGTCGACGGGTACCCCTACAACGGCAAGACCCACGACGTGACGGCGAAGACCGCCGAAATCGCCGGCCGCATTCCGGACTTGAAGCGGGTGGTGGTGGCGGAATACATGGGCGGTGGCGGCCTTGACCGCATCCCGAAGGCCGAGTCCTGGGAACGCTTCATCGCGCCGTATCCGCCGGGGCCGGTGCGCTTCCGTCAGGTTCCCTTCAACCATCCGCTTTATATTCTTTACTCCTCGGGCACGACCGGGGTGCCGAAGTGCTTCATTCACGGCGCCGGCGGCACGTTGCTGAAGCACGTGGCCGAGCAACGGCTGCATTGCGACATTCGTTCCGGCGACCGGGTGTTTTATTTCTCCACCACCGGCTGGATGATGTGGAATTGGCTGGCGACGTGCCTGGCCGCAGGGGCGACGCTGCTGCTCTACGACGGATCGCCCTTTCACCCCGACGGCAACGTTCTGTTCGATTTCGCCGACGCCGAGCGCGCGACCTTGTTCGGAACCTCGGCCAAGTTTCTCGACGCGGCGCGGAAAGCGCAACTCGCGCCGATCAAGAGCCATCGGCTCGAAACGGTGCGCACGCTGACTTCGACCGGCTCGCCGCTCGCGCCCGAGGGATTCGATTATGTATACGCCAACATCAAGACCGACGTGCACCTCGCCTCGATCGCGGGTGGCACCGACATCTGCGGCTGCTTCGTGGCGGGGGATCCGACCGCGCCCGTATGGCGGGGTGAAATCCAGGCGGCCGGGCTCGGCATGGCGGTCGAGGTGTTCGGCGACGACGGGCGGCCGCTGCCCGCGGGCGAAAAGGGCGAACTGGTGTGTACCCGGCCGTTTCCTTCCCTTCCCCTTGGGTTCTGGAACGATCCGGGCGACGTGCGCTACCGCGCCGCCTACTTCGAACGCTTTCCCGGTGCTTGGCATCACGGCGATTGGATCGCGCGCACCGCCCACGGCGGTTACATTATTTACGGGCGCTCGGACGCAACGCTCAATCCGGGCGGCGTGCGGATCGGCACCGCCGAAATCTACCGCGTCGTCGAAACCCTCGACGAAATCCAGGAAAGCTTGGCGATAGGCCAGGAATGGGACAACGACGTGCGCATCGTCTTGTTCGTGGTGCCGAGGAAGGGCATCGCGCTTGACGACGCATTGTGCGACAAGATCAAGCGCAAGGTGCGCGAGGGCTGCTCGCCGCGCCACGTGCCGGCGCGCATCGTCCAGGTCGCCGATATTCCGCGCACCAAGAGCGGCAAGATCACCGAACTCGCCGTACGCGACGTCGTCCACGGCCGCCCGGTCAAGAACAAGGAAGCCCTCGCCAATCCCGAGGCCCTCGATCTTTACCGGAACTTGCCGGCATTGCGATCATGACGGCGCCGGTTATCGACGTGCGCGCCGTCATTGCCTGTGTCGCGTCTCTGTCGGTCCTGTGGTTGGCCACCGTTGCCCGCGCCGACGAAATCGTCACATTGAAGACTCGCGAAGGCGTGACGCAGAGCTTCGCCCTGCTGGTTCCCGATAGGCCGGTCGCGTCGGTTATTCTGTTTCCGGGCGGAAACGGCAAGACAGCGCTGCATATTCTCAAGCCGGGGCAGATGATCCGGAAAGGCAATTTCCTGGTCCGGATCCGCTACCACCTGCAGCGCCTCGGTTTAATGGTGGCGGTCGTCGACGTTCCATCCGACCAACAAACCGGCGGCATGATAACCTTCCGCCACAGCGACGAGCATGCCCGGGATATCGGCATCGTCGTCGATTTTTTGAAGGCGAAAGCGCCGGTTCCGGTTTAGCTGGTCGGCACCAGCCGAGGGACCGAGTCGGCGGCGTCGCTGGCGATCAAGCTGGGCTCGCGCATCGACGGAGTGATCCTGACGTCCAGCATCACCGTCCAAAATCGCGGCGGGGAAAACATCCTCCGCCTTCCCTTGGACACGGTTCGCGTTCCTGTCCTCGCTGTCGCCCACAAGGACGACGATTGCCACGTCACGCCCCCGAACGGCGCCGAACTTATCGTCCGGGCCGCCCGCGCCAGCCCGCGCAAGAAGGCGTTGATCTTCGAGGGCGGCGATCCCCCGCAATCCGAACCCTGCGAGGCCCTGGCGCAACACGGTTTGATCGGCATCGAGAAAAACGTCGCCGCTGCCCTGGCCGAATTCATCAAAGACCCCTGAGCGCCGGACCCGAAGCCCTCGAACTTTATTGGGATATGACCGATTTGCGGGGCTGACCCCACGGAATCGCGGCCCGGCCATGCTGGTGCGGGCGGGGCTCACTGGCTAGTCTTGCCGGGCGAGGGGGATCGCCAATGCCCGTGGCCGTATGGATCGTAGTGCTCGCCGGAGCGCTGATCGTCAGCGTCGGCATGGGCGTGCGCCAAACCTTCGGCCTCTTTCTGCCGCCGATGGCGGTCGATCTCGGCATCGGCCGCGAAACCTTCGGCTTCGCGCTCGCGTTACAGCAGATCGTCTGGGGCATCCTGCAGCCGGCGATGGGCATGATCGCCGACCGTTACGGTTCGGGCCGGGTGATCGCCGTCGGGCTTATCGGTTACGTCGCCGGGCTTCTGGTCATGGGTCAGGCGGCGGCGCCCTGGCATCTCGATGTCGGCGCCGGCATGCTGATCGGCTTCGCCCTTTCGGGGACGACCTTCGCCGTGGTGCTGGGCGCGGTTGGCCGCGTGGTCGAGCCGGCGAAGCGTACGCTCGCGTTCGGCTTGGCCACCGCCGGCGGTTCGTTCGGACAATTCGTGATGGCCCCGGTCGGCCAGCAACTGATCGGCGGATTCGGCTGGCGCGACGCGCTCTGGGTCATGGCGGTGCTGACCGCGCTCATGCTGCCTTTCGCAGCCGTGCTGCGCGGCCGCACCGAAGCCGCGGCGGGCAGGCGCGAGCAGACGATCGGCGAGGCCTTGCGCGAGGCCGCGGGCCATTCCGGGTTCTGGTATCTGAACGCCGGCTTTTTCGTCTGCGGCGTCCAGATCGTGTTCATCGCCGTCCATCTGCCGGCGTTCGTCAGCGATTACGGCCTGCCGGCGTCGGTCGGCGCGGCGGCGTTGGCGCTGATCGGCTTCTTCAACATCATCGGCAGTTGGGGCTCCGGCGTGCTCGGCGACCGGCATTCGAAGAAATACCTGCTCAGCGCCATCTACTTCATACGGTCGGTGGTGACCGTGCTTTTTCTGTACGCCCCGAAAACGGATGCCGTCGTTCTTGTGTTCGCGTCGGCAATGGGCCTCTTGTGGCTCGGCACGGTCCCGCTCACCAGCGGGCTGGTGGCGCAAATCTTCGGCATGCGCTACATGGCGACCCTGTTCGGAATCGTCTTTTTCAGCCACCAGCTCGGCAGCTTCCTCGGCGCCTGGCTGGGCGGCCGGATATTCGACGCGACCGGGTCCTACGATCTGATGTGGTGGTTGTCGATCGCGCTTGGACTGGTGGCCGCCCTGCTCCACCTGCCGATCGCGGACAAACCGATTGCCCGCACGCAAGCTGCCTGATCCCCGCCGGGCCGCCGACTGTGCCCGGGAGCACATTGGCATGCCCGGGTAAAGCCGTAAAATCGGGCCGCCGTCAATTCAGGAGGCGACCCCATGCCTATCATCGGCGACCGGCCGATCTTCGTCATCGGTTGCGAGCGTTCGGGCACGACGCTGCTCATGGCCATGCTTGGCAATCATCCCAGACTTTCGTTTCCCGAAGTGGGTTGGTTATTCCCGCGCATCTATCCCTGGCGTTATACCTACGGCGATTTGAGCGTGGACGCCAACTTCCGCACCCTCGCGTCGGAAATGCTGTTCGGCCTCAACCAGCCGCTCTGGGGGATGGATTTGAATCCGGCGACGGCGGTGGCCGAGATTTGCGCCATGGCGCCGGAGCGCAGCTTCGCCGGCATCTACACCGCCATGCACCGCCGCTACGCCAGGCAATTCGGCAACAGGCCGCGTTGGGGGCAGAAGACGCCCAATAATCTCTATTTCGTGCCGCAGATCCTCGAAAACTTTCCCGACGCGCAGTTCGTATGCATCACCCGCGACGGGCGCGACGCATCGGCCATCAGCCTCGAATCCGCGTTCGGCGTCGGGCACATTTACATGGCTGCCTACACTTGGAGCGCGGCCAACGCTTTCGTCATGCCGTTCCGCGCCAAGCTCGGGCCCAAGATCTGGCACGACGTCCGCTATGAAGACCTGGTGGTCGATCCGGTCGGGATCACGAAAAAAGTCTGTGATTTCCTCGGCGAGGATTACTCCCCGACCATGCTCGAGTTTCACAAAACCGCAACCGCCGCCGCGCGCGGCAAACAAAGGGATCACGCGCTGCTGGCGAAGCCGGTGACGACCGAGCATCTCGGCATTTACAAGCAGCTCCTCAGTCTCCGCGACCAGCGCATTTACGCCGCGGTCGCCAGCGAGGTGCACCGGAAACTCGGCTATGACCTCGACGTCGAGCCGCTGGAGATTTCCGAGGCCGATCGGAAGCTGTGGATCGAATGGGACGGGCGCGTCCGCGCCGCCCGCCTCGACGGACCGGGCGGGCACATCGTGTTCGAAAGCTATCGCGACTGGCTGGTCGAGCAACGTCAGGCCCGCAAGAGCCAGGGAATCTGGAGCGACAAAGACGCGACCGGCGAGTTTCCCATCGGCCATCCCGACGAGGAAATCATCGTCGGTTTCCGCGCCTGGAAGAAGTGGAAGGACCACTTCGCGATCAAGCGGCGCTATTCCCGCTGATGCAAAAAAGAACGGCGCTCCCATTGGAGCGCCGTTCTCCGGATTATCGTCCGCCGTTGTCAGGGCTTGATGTAGGCGTAGCCCTGGTGCTGGAGCTTGGCGATCTCGGCCACGCCCGACGGCACAATGTCGCCCTCGGAAACGTCGTACAGGTTCTTGTAGTCGATCTTGCGGCGCTCCAGGGCAATGCCGCAGACCTGGAAGGAGACCTGCTGATTTTTCAGGCTGTTGATTTTGTTCCGGATGCTGTCGTTGCTCTTCGCGTCCGTGAGCATGTCGAGGCCGAGGCCGTGCATCACCACCTTGATGTCGACCTTGTCGGCGCCGACAGCGGAGATGTGGTTCTGGACGTTGGTCATGGCGGCCTCGTAGAGCTTGCCCTGATCGCCGCCGGCGTAGTTGATGTGATAGACGACTTTGTGTTTCGCGGGCGTGGATTGCTGGGCGAAGGCGCCCGAGCCAACCAGCGCGCCGAAGGCGATGGCCGCGGCGGCGGCCGTCAAATAGGCTTTCCTCATGCGAAGTCTCCCTTTGTTGCAAGGCTTGCGAACGTTCGTGCGAATTCGTGGCTTCAGTTTAAAAGCCAAACCGGACGGGCCGGAATTGGGGGACTCCTGAAATCAACTTAGGGTTTTCCCGAATTAAACAGTTTTTTCTAATATTTCCTCAATCGAGGGCGATGACGAGCTTCATCAATTCGGCGAACGACTTCGCCTGCATCTTGTCCATGACGTGCGCGCGATGGGCTTCGACCGTTTTTTCGCTGATGCCGAGGGCGCTCGCGATGCCCTTGTTGGATTCGCCGGCGGCGATCATGTCCAGCACCTGGCGCTCGCGCGGCGTCAGTTGTTCGAGCCGGGCGCGCACCCCCTTTTTTTCCCGCTCGCTTCGCCGGGCGGCGAGGCTGTGCTTGACCGCGTTCTGCACCAGATCGATCAGGACCTGGTCGTTGAACGGCTTTTCGACGAAATCGAGGGCGCCCGCCTTCATCGCCCTTACCGCCATGGGGACGTCGCCGTGGCCGGTGACGACGATGACCGGAAGATCGATGCCGCGCCGGCACAGTTCCGCTTGCAGGTCGAGTCCGCTCAGGCCCGGCATGCGCACGTCGGCGATGACGCAACCGGGCTGTCCGGGCGAACAGGCGGCGAGGAATTCCGCGGCCGAGGCGAAAGACCGAACGCGCAGGTGAACCGAGCCGATCAGCCGGGAGAGCGATTCGCGCGCCGCTTGGTCGTCATCGACCACGAACACGATAGGCTCGTCAGGGAATGAGCCTTGGCCGGGCAACGATCCCGGCGCGGGTTTAAGCGGCGTCATGGCGCGCTTCCTCGGTTGCGGGCAGGGCGAAGCGGAAGATCGTGCCGCCGCCCGGCCGGGGCGCCGCGCTCAGGCGGCCGCCGTGGGCCTCGACGATGCTCTGGCTGATGGACAGCCCGAGCCCGTCGGCATTGGTGGTGTAGAAGGGATCGAACAGCCGCTCGCGCGATTCAAGCGGCAGGCCCGGCCCCGTGTCTTCGACCGCGACCTCGACCGCGCCGTCGGTGCACGCGCGCGTGCGAAGCGTGATTTCCCGCACCGGCGAAGAATCCTCGGCCATGGCTTCGATCGCGTTGCGGATCAGGTTCACGATCACCTGCTCCACCTTGACGGAATCGGCGCGGATGCGCGGTGCCGGCGAGGCGAGGTCGAGGACCAGGCGCGCGCCCGCGCGGCCGGCCTCGGCGGTCATCAACTCGGCGGTCTCGCGAACGATCTTGTTGCCGTCGAGGGTGGCGCGGCGCGGCGCTTCCTTGCGGATGAAAGCGCGGACGCGGCGGACGATGGCGGCGGCGCGTTCGGCCTGGGCGGAGGCCTGTTCGAGCACGCCCAACAATTCGGCCGGGTCGGCCGTGCCCTGCCTCAGGCGCCGCACCGCTCCCTTGGCGTAATTGACCACGGCGGCGAGCGGCTGGTTCAACTCATGGGCGATGCCGGACGCCATCTCGCCCATGGTGTTGAGGCGGTGGACATGGGCGAGTTCGGCCTGGCGCTCGCGCGCGCTCGCTTCGGCGCGTTGGCGCTCGGCGGCTTCGCGCTCGAGATTGGCGTTGGCGAGGGACAGTTCGCGGGTACGGCGCGCGACCAGCTGTTCGGTACGCAAAAGCCAGAGCCCGATCACGATCAGCACCACGACGCCAGCCGCGATCCAATGGCCGTATTGTTCGGCGAGATCGGCGATGGTGATTTCGCCGAGGTCGGCGTAAGGTCCGAGGCGCAGTTCGTGATACAGCTCGTGCACCGGGGTGTAATCGAGGGGCACGGTCCAGCCGCGGTAATCGCCGGCGCGGGCGGCAGGCGAATCCGGGGGCATCTGCAACAGCGCGAGCGCGACGGCTTGTGCGAGTTCCGGCGGCGTGTGGCGGAGCTTGGCGAACGGCCATTCCGGGTAGAGGCGGGTGGAAACGCGGTAGGGAAATCCGGGGTAGTTGCGCGGGTTGAGCACGCGAAAGTCTTCGAGGCGGATTTTGCCTTCGGCGGCCATGGATTCGAGGGTGTCGGTGCGGAACGTTCCCGCGTCGACCTCGCCCTTGAGCACGGTGAAGGCGATCAAATCCTGCGGGAATCCCGAAAACTTCAGGGACCCGAAATCCTTGAACGGGTCGAGGCCATGCGCCTTCAATTCGCGCCAAGCCATGAGCAGGCCGCCGAATCCTTCCGGCTGCACCGCCATGAACGACTTACCCTTGAGATCGGCGATGGTCTTGAGGTCATGGCGATCGGCGCGGACGAAGATCGCCGCCCCGAACGCGCTTCCGGTCGGCGTGCGGAGCGTGGCGATGCGCGAAATGCCGTGGCGCGCCTCGAGATCGACGTAGTTGCCGGTGTTGGTGACGACGAAACCGAGCGCGTCGGTCTCCACCGCGTCGTTGAGCGCGGCGGGCGCGAGCGGGACCACCTCGAAGCGGACGCTCGGAATAGCGGTGGACAGGAACTCGGCGGTCGGCGCCCAGCGCTTGCGGGCGTCCTCGTCGCCGCGGAAGGCGAGCACGCCGATCTTGACCGGCGTCGGCTCTTCGGCCTTCGCCGACCGAAAGTCGGCCGTCGCGAGCGGCGCGGCCAACGCCGCAGTCTGAAGGGCGAGGGCGACGATGGCCATGCGCCGGATCATGCGTCCTCCATGACCAGGGCGACCTTGCCCGCCGAACGGCGGGCCAGCAACGCGGCGAACGCTTCTCGCGCCTCGGCCAGGGGCAAGACGTGCGAGGCATGGGGCCTGAGCGCGCCTTCCTTCCACCAGCCGAGCAGCACGTCGAACTGGCGCGCGAAATCCTCCGGCCGGATGTTGCGGTAGGCTCCCCAATAGAGGCCGATTACGGTCAGGTTCTTGACCAGAAGGATATTAGCTGGGATTTGCGGCACCTCGCCGCTGGCGAAGCCGACCACGACGATGCGCCCGTCGGGCGCGGTCGAACGCAAAGAAGCCTCAAACGCGCCGCCGCCGACCGGGTCGTAGACCACGTCGGCGCCGCGCTCGTCGGTCAATTCCTTTATGCGCGTGCGCAGATCCTCGGTGCGGTGATCGAGCGCGTGGTCGGCGCCGTGGGCCTTGGCCAACGCCAGCTTGTCGGCGCCGCCGGCGACGGCGATCACGGTGGCGCCAAGGCGCTTGCCGATCTCGACCGCGGTCAATCCGACGCCGCCTGCGGCACCGTGGACCACCAGCGTCTCGCCGGCCTTAAGTCGCGCCCGGTCGGCAAGCGCTAAGTATGACGTGCCGTAGACGATGGGGAACCCGGCGGCGGCGGTGTAATCCATGCCGTCCGGAATCGGCCAGACGCGACCCTCTTCCGCCACCGCTTCCTCGGCGAAGGCACCTCCCGACACCAGCGCCATGACCCGGTCGCCGATCTTGACGCGCGTGACGCCGGGTGCGGTTTCGATCACTTCGCCTGCGGCCTCGAGTCCCGGCACGAAGGGCGGCGTTCTCTTTTCCTGGTAGGTGCCCTTGATCATCAGGGTGTCGGCGAAATTGAGCGCGGCGGCGCGCACGCGGATGCGCACGCCCCGCGCGATCATGGCGGGCGAAGGTACGTCCTCGACGACAAGCGTGCTCGGATCACCGAGCGCGGGACAAACAACCGCGCGCATGGAGTTGCCCTTTCGCGAATAACACTCGATTATGGCCGAGGCCGGCCCAAGCGGAAAGGTGGCGGGCGGGTTGGGGAAGGGGGACATGCGGGGTTATTTCGGCATCGGCATCGAGGGCGCTAGTAAGGCGATGAACGTGGGCGCACTGTTCCGCACCGCGCACGCTTTCGGCGCTTCCTTCGTGTTCACCGTCGCCGCCGCCTACGACCCCGAGGAAGGCGGACGGGCGGACACCTCGGCCGCGACCGCAAGCGTCCCGTTCTACGCCTTTCCCGACGTCAAATCCCTGTTGTTGCCCGAAGGTTGCGCGCTGGTCGGGATCGAGCTGATGGACGGCGCGATCGATTTGCCGAGCTTTCGTCACCCCCGCGTCGCCGCCTACGTGCTCGGACCGGAACGGGGCCGGCTGTCGGCGGCCATGGTCGTGCGCTGCGCGCATGTGGTGAAGATCCCGACCGCCTTCAGCATCAACGTCGGACTCGCGGGCGCGCTCGCGATGTATGATCGGGTATTGACCTTGGGTCGCTTCGCGCCGCGCCCGGTGCGCGCGGGCGGCCCGACCGAGGCTCTGCCCAAGCACACGTTCGGCTCGCCCAAGTTCCGCCGCGCGGTCGCGAAATTTCAACGGTTCCCGCCGTAATTCACGCGCCGAGGTCCGCGCTCGCGCGCAAGATCCCGATGTCGCGCCCGGCGACGTTGCGCAGGATCGGCGCACGCCAGTCGGCAAGCTCGATACCGGCGAAACGCGCCAGCAGCGCGGCCATGGCCACCGCCGAGGCGCGGCACGCGCCGTCCTCGATCTTAACGGCGATGCCGAGACCCGCGCCGGGAATCGCGGCGGCGTGCATGCCCTCGGCGCCGCCCTTGACGATGAATTTTCCGCTTCCGGCCGTCATCGCTTCGGTGTCGAAACGCCCAGGGCCGGACACCAGCCTCGGATGGCACGTCATGGCCTGGAATACCGCGCGCGCGGCCTCCGCCCGCGCCGGGGGCAGTCGTTCGGGTTGGGCGAGGCGGGCCATGGCGCGGGCCAAGCCGTTGAGCGGCATGGCGTAAACCGGAATGCCGCAGCCGTCGACGCCGGTCGGGGCGTCGGCGAGGCTCGCGCCGCTCATGTCGGCGAGGACGGCCTTGAGCCGCCGCTCGGCCGGATGGTCGGGTGCGAGGTAACCCCGCGTCGGTTCACCGAGGTGCAGCGCGCCGGCCAGAATCCCCGTGTGCTTGCCCGAGCAGTTGTTGTGGACCGGAGAGGGAACGCGACCCCGCCGGATCAATTCCTCGGCCGCGCGCGCGTCGGTCGGGGCGTGCGCGCCACATTCGAGATCGGCTTCCGCGAGCCCTATGCGTGCGAGCCAGGCACCGACGCGCGCGGTGTGCTCGGGGCCGCCGTCGTGACTCGCGCAGGCGAGCGCGATTTCCTCCGATCCGACGGCGAAACGCTTAGCCGCGCCGGTTTCGATCAGGGCGAGCGCCTGCAACGGCTTGATCGACGAACGGGGATAGATCGCGATCACGGGATCGCCGAACGCGGCGACGACGTGCCCGTCGGCGTCGACGACGACCGCGTGGCCGCGATGGCGGCTTTCGACCATCGAACCGCGGGTGGCCTCGACCAGGATCGGCGGGTGGATGGGCATGACGCCATAGATATAGCGCAGCCCGTTAATCCTTAGCCATTCCTTAACAGCCTGTTAACCCGGGCGGCATTACCTGTTGGCCATGTCCAGGGTTTTGTTTGCCGTCGTCGCCTTGCTGCTCGGCGCCGCGCTCGTCGCGCCGTCGCCGGTCATGGCGCAAACCAAGAACGGTCAGGCGAAGAATGGGCAGGCCAAGAATGGCTCCCCCAAAAACGGTAAAGCCAAGAAAGCCGCCGCGCCCGCGAACGGCGCGAATCCCAATGGAGGGCATCTCGGCACGTTCGGCGATTGGGAGGCCTATCGCGACCCGCGCGAGGGGTTCTGTTATGCAGGCTCCAAGCCGACCAAGTCCGAGGGTCGCTACACCCAGCGCGGCGACGTGTTCGTGCTCGTGACCCACCGGCCGAAGGAAAAATCGTTTAACGTGGTCAGTTTCGAGGCCGGCTACGCGTTCAAGGAAGGCGCCGAAGCGACCGCGACCATCGGTGCGCAGACGTTCGCCCTCTTCGGCCATGGCGAACAGGCCTGGACGAAGGATGGAAACGGCGACGCACAACTGGTGAAGGTGATGCGGGCCGGCTCGACCATGGTGGTCAAGGGCACCTCGTCGCGCGGCACCCCGACCACGGATACCTATTCCCTGACCGGCGTTTCAGCCGCGCTCGACGCCATCGACAAGGCCTGCCCGCGTTAACTTGATTCGGTCATTCAACCTGGAATTTATAAACGGCTGTTGTCCGACGTGGCTTGTCGACGGCAACGCGCGCCGCCCACTCGCCCGGCATTTCGAGGATGATATTCGCCGAATACTCGCCGGGCGCTCCGCTCGGCATCGCCTTTGTCTTCGGGACACGATGCATCATCGGCATGCTCGGCATGTCGACGTCGATCTCGACAATGGCGTCGGACACGGGCTTGCCACCGTCCTTGAGGACAATCATGAGTTTTCGCTCCAGCGGCTTGTTGGTCGGCTGGGCGCGAAAAGTCAATTCGAGTAGGTTCTGCGCCGACGCTGGAACCGCGATGCTCATTAAGAGCCCGACGCCAATAAACATGGCCATTAGAAGCGCCAACCGTCCCCGCGAAGGTATTTTCATGGTCGATCTCCGTTACATTTGAATTAGCGTTTCGACAACATGACGTGGTGTAAACCCTTGGACCAAGAGGATAGCGGTCGATCGATAAGCCCGCTCGGGCGAAGA
Organism: Rhodospirillales bacterium; assembly: GCA_016872535.1. NCBI lineage: Bacteria > Pseudomonadati > Pseudomonadota > Alphaproteobacteria > Rhodospirillales > Rhodospirillales bacterium. The sequence goes on from VGZQ01000026.1 coordinate 31,207, forward strand.
ATAAGAACGAAAACGATGAGCGCCCCGAATGCGATCATCCGATAACCGCCGAAAACACGCAGTTGCTCCAAAAGAACGATATCGAGGGCGGCGCCGAGGACCGGCCCCAGCACGCTGCCGACGCCGCCCAAGAGCGTGTAGGCGACGGCATGTATGCCGAACATCAGACCGAAGTTTTCCGGATTGATATACGTCACGTAGTGGGCGAACAGGCCGCCGCCAAGCCCGGCAAGGCCGCCGGAAATGGTGAAGGCAACTAGGCGCGTCGTTTGCGGGTTGATGCCGATGGCGGCGGCAAGTATCGGATCTTCGGCAACGGCTTCGATCGTTCGGCCGAAATGAGATCGACGCAACAGGCCGACCGCTATCACGACCACGATCGCGATCGTACCGCAGAGCACGGCTTGACCGATGACGCCCATTCCGGCGACGAAAAAATAATCGATGCCCGAAAAGCCCAACATCCCCTGAGGGCCTATCTCGCGACCATCGCGTACGACGCGCCATTCGCTCATTAACATAACCTGGCGTACAAATTCCGCGAAGATCAGAGTGTAAATCGTGAACTGCAGCCCATGGGACCGGAGAATGGGCATGCCGGCCACATACGCGGTGAGCGCCGCGGCTGCGGTGCCGGCGACAAGCGACATTCCCAACCCGCTGTTCAGGAACACGGTGCACACTGCCGCCACATAGGCGCCGACGCCGAAGAAGGCGTGTTGGCCGAAGGAAATCTCGCCCGCCAGGATGACGACGTAGCAACTCATGGCCAATACGACCATGATCGAGAATACGGTGGCGACGGATAACCCGTATTCCATCGCCGTTTCCTAGCCGCTCGCCAGCCGCGCGCGCCCGCCAAATCCATGCGGAAAAAGCGCAAGCAGACAGAGCATCAGCCCGTATCCGATCAGATCCCGGTAGCCTGGCCCGGCCAGTTCAGTGCCGACACGTTCCATGATCCCGAGGCCAAGAGCGGCCGCAACTACGCCCCAGAGGTTGCCCGCGCCGCCCAAGACCAAGATCACCAACCCCTTGAGGGTCGCCCACATCCCGATGTGAACGTCGATGGCATGCTGCGCGGTGGCGAACACATATCCGGCGATTACGCCGATGACCGCCGCCAGCGCAAATGTCCACCGGGTCACGCTTGCGGCGTCGATGCCGAGCAGGCCGGCCAAAGCCCGATCCTCGACGACGACGCGTATCTTGAGGCCGGCGCGCGAATGGAAAAGAAAGGCATATATGCCCGCACACAACGCAAGGCTCAAAACGAACGCGAAAATATGGTCGACCCTTAACTCCAAACGACCGACCGATACCAAGGCCAGATCGAAAGGGTTGACGATGGCTTGACCGCGCCCGTGGCCGGGGGTGCGAATCAGAAACTCCTCGATGATCATCCAGATACCGAGGGTTGCCACCATGCTGAATCGGCCGTCACCGCGCACCCAGGCAAACGCCAGCCGTTCGACAGCGAGCGTGATCGCGATCCCGATAATCAGCGCGAGCGGCAGCGCCGCCGGCCATGGAACGCCATGAAGATTGACGGAGAGCGCCGCCAAATAGACCGACGCCATCAAGGTCGTGCCATAGGCGAGGTTGACCCGTTTCAGCACGCCGAACATCAAATGAAAGCCGAGGCCGAGCAGGGCATAAATGCCGCCCGCGACCAAACCCTCGATTGCCGCTTGGAGGACGAACCCGGGCATCACGCCCTAGGGCTCCCGGACCATCGGACTGGAAACCCTGGGACTGGAACGGTCGAGCAGTGCCCGTAACCGCCTTCCCACGGCCCATTTGCGCACATTCGCGGCCGAGATCATGCCGGCCGGACGGAACAGCATGACCGCGATCATCAGAATGCCGAACAATTCGAGTCGGAATTCCTTCACCGGCCGGGAGACTTCGGGCAGAAGGGTGAAGATGACGGCGCCGACGAGCGGCCCCCACATGGTCTGGCCGCCACCGATGACGACGTACGCGAGTACCAGCGCCGAAAGATATATCTTGAAATCGTCGCCCGAGATGAACGTCATCAGATGAGCGTAAAGGCCGCCACCGATGCCGGCAAGAAACCCGCCGAAAGCAAACGCGCCCACCTTCATGAACGAAACGTTGATCCCGATCGACTTGGCGACGATCTGGTCTTCCTCGATGATTCGCAGGACTCGGCCGAGACGCGAGCGTTCGAGAATCGCGAAGACGACGACAACGACCAACACCACGCACCACACGATCGACATGTACTCGAATGTCCCGATATTGTGCTCGTTCAAATAGCTGATGTGGCGGAAGCCGACCGGGCCATCCGGCCCTTGCCAGGTGTCGCCGGCCGCGCCTTCCCGCGGCTTGCCGAAACGAAAATTATGAAGCACGACCCGTATCGCCTCGGCGAAAGCCACGGTGGCCACAGTCAGATAATATCCCCTGAGCCTGAGCGTTGGGACACCGACGAACAGGCTTGCGATCGTGCCGGCGGCACCCCCCGCGATCACGGCAACGAATAAATTCGCGCCGCTGAGAACCGTAAGCGTAGCCGCCGTGTAGGCGCCAATGCCGAAAAAAGCGGATTGGCCGAGCGATACTTGTCCCGTCATGTAGCTCGCGTACACGCTGTAGGCGAGCAGGACGTTAATGCCGGTGAACGTCAGAACCGTGTACCAATAACTCATGGTTACACCCTCTCGATCGTCGCCTTGCCCGCAATTCCTTGCGGACGGACGATCAGTACGGCGAACAGGATGATCATCGCGATGGCATCGCGGTAGGCGAACGACACAACGTAGGCGCCGGTAAGTTCGAGCACGCCGAGCGTCATGCCGCCGACGATGGCGCCGACGATGCTGCCGGAACCGCCCAGGATCATGGCGAACAGGCCTTTAACGACGGCGAGCGTGCCGGCCTGGGGCGAGGCGAGGTTGCTCGCCATGCCGATCAAAAAACCGGCGGCGCCGCCATAGGCCGAGGCCAAAAGAAACGTTCCGGTCAGGATACGGCGCACCGGCACTCCCATGAGATAACCGATGTCATGGCTTTCGGCGACCATGCGCATGGCCAGGCCGAATCGGGTGCGGTAAACGATCAAATAAAGCACGGCGACAAGGGCCGCCGAGACGGCGAGCGTAATCAGGTAGTCGAGGCGCAGCCGTATCGGCCCGACGTCGTAGCCGATGAACGTGTAGGGGTTCGGAAAATCCATATAACCCCGGAACCAAGTATAAAAATAAATTTTGATGAAGGCTTCTTCCAGGAAGATCCAGAACCCGAGCGTCGCGATCATCGGCACAAGTTCGTGCGCATTGCGCAAGGGTCGATAGCACACCCGATCGACGATGATGCCGACAACGCACGCGGCCGCCATCGCGGCGACAAAGCCGACGATGATCGGCAGCTTGAAAATGGTGGAGCACACCATGCCGGCAAACATGCCGACCATAACGGTCTGTCCGTGGGCCAAGTTCAGGATCCGCAGCAGCCCCCAAATGACCGTGAATCCAATGGCAACCAACGCATAGGTCGACCCGAACAAGAGTCCGTCGATAGAAGTCTGCAAAAGGTCGATCAGATAATCGGACACGGCATGGGTTCCACGACGAATGTCGGATAGTCGTCCGGGGCGCCGGTCTTAACCGGCGCCCCGGACGATAGGAGTCGAACGATCAGAACAGGAAGCCTTTTTCCTGATCCCACCACATGCGGAAATCGCCCTTGTCGATCTTGACGAGATAGGTCGGCCGGACGATGTCGCGATTTTCGTTCATGTTGAGGGTCATGCCGGCGAAGCTCTTATAGTTCTTGAGCCCCGCAAGCACGTCACGAACCTTGCGACGGTCTTCCTGGAGCGATTCGGGCGTATTCTTGATGCCGGCGGTTTCCATCGCGTGCTTGAGGATATACATGCCCTCGTAGCCTAGCCCGGTGAATTGCGGCATGTACTTTTCCTTGGTCCGCTTCTTGTATTCCACGGCGAGCGGCTGCACGAGCGACATCGATTGATGCACCGCGGCGGGGAAGACGATGCCTTCGACGGCGTCGCCGCCGAGCTGCACCATCTCGATGGCGTCCGCGCCGATGTGGCTGATGATCGTCTTCGGCTTGAACCCCTGGCGCTTGGCTTCCAGAAGCGCGCCGACGTTGGCCTGGAAGTGCGAGCTGAGGACGAAGAGGTCGAGATTCGCGCGCTTCAGCTTGCGGATTTGAACCGAGAAGTCGCGATCGGTTTCGTACCATTCGACATAGGCGGCGGGCTCGACGTTGCGGCGCTTGAGCGCCGGAAGATAGGCCGCGCGCCAGGCCGCGACCGAGTGCGCCTCGTTGGCCTCGACGGCGCCGCCGTAGACTTTGTAGGGGCCATATTTCTTCTCGACCACCGAGAGGGTGGTTTCGTGCTGCTCTGGCTCGTTGCCGGCGTTGCGGAAACTCCACGGCGAAATACCGGCCACACCCGCCTTCATCGACAGGAACGACATGGACGGCACCTGCAAGCCGGGATCGCTCTTGTCGTCGAGTTTCTTCTGCAAGAGTCCCCACATGCTTTCGGTCACGCGGCTGTATTGCGTGCCGGTGATGATCAGGCATTTGTCCTTTTCCGCGAGCTTGCGGAAGAGGGGTACGCCCTGATCCGGCGATGTCTGGTCGTCCTCCGAGATGAGTTTGATCTGGAAATTCTTGCCGCCAACGGCGATGCCGCCCTTGGCGTTGATCTCGTCGATGGCGATCAGCTTGCCGATGTAATTGGGAGCACCGAGGGCCGCGCCGATCCCCGTCAAGGGTTCGATGCTGCCGATCGTGATCGCGCCGTCGAATTGCTTCGCCGCGAGCGCGGCGCGCGGGATTACGCCGCCCATGGCGGCCAATGCCGCGGCGCTCGCGCCGGCCTTTAGGGTTTCACGTCTTGTCCATTTAGACATAGGAGCCTCCTTCCGGTTGCTTTCGTGGTTGAATGTTACAGTCACGTTTCTTTCGTTGCCTTGCCGTGTCGGCGATCAAGCCCGAGCCGCCACGGTCCTTAAAGCGAGAGAGTCGCTTTTCATTCCCAAATAGGCCTCGCGCAACGCCGGGTCTTGCAGCAATTGACGGGACGGCCCCTCCATCACCACTTCGCCGACGCGCAGTACATACGCGCGATCGGCGCATGCCAGTGCCTCGACGGCGCGCTGTTCGATAAGCAAAATGGTCCGCCCTTCTTGCTTCAGGGCGCGGACGATGTCGAACATGGCCTCGACCAATTTCGGCGCCAGGCCGAGGGAAGGCTCGTCCAGCATCAAAAGCTCGGGCCGCGCCATCAAGCCGCGCCCGAGCGCGACCATCTGGCTTTCGCCGCCGCTCAAGGTCAGGGTCTCTTGCCGGCGCCGTTCGCGCAAAACCGGGAAGCGCGTCATGACGGCGTCAAGATCGGCTTCGATGCCGTCTTGGTCGACGCGGTGGAAAGCACCACACCGCAGATTTTCCTCGACCGTCATGGTTGGCACCAGCCTGCGCCCTTCCGGCACCAGCGTGATTCCGCCGCGTGAGATCAAATGTGCTTCGTTGCCAGCGATATTCTCGTCGCGAAATCGGATTTCGCCGCTTTTCGGTTTGAGTAGGCCGGCAATGGTCTTCACGAGCGTTGTCTTTCCGGCTCCGTTGGCGCCAATCAACGTTACGATCTCGCCTTTGTTCACGCTCAGCGAGACGTTTTTGAGCGCCATGATACTGCCGTAGGCAACGGCAAGATCGCGGATATCAAGCATGGCCCACCTGACCGTGGCCGAGATAGGCCTCGACGACCTCGAGATTCTGTTGAATGGCGCTTGGCGCGCCTTCCGCGATCTTCTTGCCGAAGTTCAAGACGACGATGCGTTGGGCCAGATTCATGACGACATCCATGTCGTGCTCGATGATCACGAGCGTGAGACCGCTTTCGTAAATACGCCGGATCGCGGCGACCAATTCCACGGACTCCGAAGGGTTCATTCCCGAGGCCGGCTCGTCGAGAAGCAGAAGCTTGGGGGCGGTTGCCAGAGCGCGCGCGATCTCGAGCCGGCGCAACAATCCGAGTGGCAGTTCGCTGGCCAGCCGGTCGCGATGTTCATCCAAATACGTCAGGGTCAGGATACGATCGATTTCGCCATGTCGGGCGACTTCCCTGGCGTGCCGCGTATGCTGCCCCCGCAACCAACCCCAGGGTTCGATGTGCAGCGCCTGCGCCGTCCACACGGTCTCCCAGACCGTCGATTCGCGATGAAAACGGACGGTTTGAAACGTGCGCGCGAGGCCGCGTTGCACCAGCCGATGCGTCGGCGTATGGGTGATGTCGTCGCCCTGGAAACGGATGCGACCGGCGCTCGGGCTCAGAAATCCGGTGATGAGGTTGAAAAGCGTGGTCTTGCCCGCGCCATTCGGGCCGATGATGCCCAGAATCTCTCCTTGGGCCACTGATACGGAAACATCGTTTACGGCGACAAGACCGCCGAAAGACCGCGTCAGGGCTTGAACCTCAAGCATGAAAGCGTTCCAGGTTGAAGGCAGCTACCGCGCGGATATCCCGCGCCCCGATCTTTTGGACTTACCAGCCTTGGCGGCGAAGTCGGGTAGGTGTTTTCCGGCCTTGATGTGATGAAGCCCCGGTGTCTCGCGGATCAGCACGTAGATATATTCGACTGGCGCGTCGATGGTTTGGTGGACGACGCGCGTGATCTCGCGGGCGAGCGCTCGCTTTTGCCGCTCGGTGCGGCCCTCGCGGATGTCACATTGGATGATCGGCATGCCCCCCTCCCTTGAGTTATTGCTTCGGCAGCAGACGAAATTGGCGCTGCCCTCAAGATTATTATATGATCACTATCATTTATACTATATTATGGACATCATGCAATACAAGTAGGAATTTAGCGAGGTCTTTCTGGGTGCCCGCGTTCAAACGGGCCGGGTTCATAGATCGAAGTGAAATTGACCTTCCCCCGTTTTTAGGTCCAACCGGAGGGTGAGTTTT
>VGZQ01000027.1 GCA_016872535.1 Rhodospirillales bacterium
CGCGGGTCGGCGCGGGCCGGCGCGGAGCCGCCGCGCCGGGACGACGCGGGCGGGCCTCTTCTTCCTCGCCTTCCTCGGCGGCGACCGCCTGAAGCTTGGCGGCGGCGTGGGCGGCGGCGAGCTTGGCCTGTTCCTCGCGGCGGCGGGCCTCGGCTTCCTCGGCCTTGCGCCGTTCGGCTTCCTCGCCGCGGCGGCGGGCTTCTTCCTCGGGGGTGAGCGGTTCGGTGATCGCCTTCTGTTCGGCTTCGGCCGCTTCCTGGGCGCGGCGCGCCACGGCCGGGGCTTCCGCGTGGTCACGGGCGGCGGCATCGACCAGGGCCCGCGCGCGCGCCGCCTTTTCCTCGCTGGTGAGGGGCCCATGCGATGCCGCGCGGGCGTCGGCGTCGGCCGACGGATGTTGCGCCTCCGCCTTGACCTCCTGCATGTGGCCGCCGGAATCGGAGGCGTAGGTGCGTTTCTTGCGCACCTCGACCTGCACCATCTTCGAACGGCCGTGCGAAAAGCTTTGCCGCACCTGGCCCGATTCGACGGTCTTCTTCAGTTCGAGCTTCTTCGGACGCGCCGCGCCGCCGCCGCCGAGACCCAGGGGCTTCTTTTCGGTATCGCTGGTTTCACTCATCGTCGGTCCGTCGGTTGGCAACAACTGTCATCAAAGCGGGCCGGGGCGCCATCATACTCTCCGGTCGAATGCGCGCCCAGGCCGTTTCACTCCGTCTTGGCGGTCCCGGCGGCATCGGCATCCTGTTCGGGAAACCAATGGGCGCGCGCCGCCATGATCATGGCGTTGGCCTTGTCCGGGGTCAGCGCGCCGGCCGGGGCTATTTCCATCAACTCGTCGCCGGCGAGATCGCCGAGGTCGTCGAGCGTCTTGACGCCTTTTTCGCCAAGAGCCGCGAGCAGCGTGGGCGTCATGCCCTCGAGCGCGGCGACTTCGTCGGCGACCCCCAGTTCCTTGCGCTTCTTTTCGAGTTCCTCGTCGCGCTTGGCGATGAAGTCGCGCGCGCGCTGGCGCAGCTCGGTCGCGACATCCATCTCGAAGCCCTCGATCGAAGCCAAGTCCTCGACCGGCACGAAGGCGACGTCCTCGAGCGTCTGGAAGCCTTCCGCCACCAGCAGATGGGCGATGACTTCGTCGACGTCGAGCGCGTCGATGAACAGCTTGGAGCGGGTGCGGACTTCCTCCTGGCGGCGTTCCGATTCCTCGGCCTCGGTCAGGATGTCGATGTCCCAGCCGGAAATCTGCGATGCGAGTCGCACGTTCTGGCCGCGACGGCCGATGGCGAGACTGAGTTGCTCGTCGGGAACCACCACTTCGATCCGGCGGCGCTCTTCGTCGAGCACGACCTTGGCGACTTCGGCCGGCGCCAGCGCGTTGACGATGAATGTCGCGGGATCGGCCGACCACTGGATGATGTCGATCTTCTCGCCCTGCAACTCGCCGACCACCGCCTGCACGCGCGAGCCGCGCATGCCGATGCAGGGCCCGACCGGGTCGATGCCGGAATCGTGCGACAGCACCGCGATCTTGGCGCGCGAACCGGGATCGCGCGCGACCGCCTTGATCTCGATGACACCGTCGTAGATTTCCGGCACTTCCTGGGCAAACAGCTTGGCCATGAACTGCGGATGGGTGCGCGACAGGAAGATCTGCGGCCCGCGCGGTTCTTCGCGCACGTCCATGATGTAGGCGCGCACGCGATCGCCGGTGTTGAAGTGCTCGCGCGGGATCGTCTCGTCGCGCCGGAGCAGGGCCTCGGCCCGGCTCAAATCGACGATCACGTTGCCATATTCGACGCGCTTGACGATGCCGTTGACGATTTCGCCGATGCGGTCCTTGTATTCCTCGTACTGGCGCTTGCGTTCGGCCTCGCGCACCTTCTGCACGATCACCTGCTTGGCGGTCTGCGCCGCGATCCGCCCAAAATCGATCGGCGGCAGGGGGTCGACCAGAAACTCGCCGACCTTGAGGTCCAATTTCCGCTTTTTCGCCTGTGCCGGCGTCATCTGGGTGAATTCGTTTTCGACCGTTTCGACCACTTCGGTGTAACGGGCGAGCGAGATGGCGCCGTTGGTGCGGTCGATGGCGGCGCGGATGTCGTGTTCGTGCCCGTATTTGGAGCGCCCGGCCTTCTGGATCGCCTGCTCCATCGCGACGAACACTTCCTCGCGCTCGATGCCTTTGTCGCGGGCGACCGCGTCGGCGACCTGCAACAGTTCGGGCCGAGCGTGCACCGTGCGTTCTTCGACCCGATCCTTTTTTCTCGCAGCCATGGTTTTAACCCCGTCTCCTGCTGAGTCCCGCGCCGGGCGTTTCGCGGCGCAGGGAGTCCTTCAAAAACGCGTCGTCGACAACCAATTTTGCCCGCGCGATGTCGGCCAGCGCGATCGTGACCGGGCCTTCCGCCGTCTCCAATCGGACCCCGCCGTCGCCGACGCCGTCGAGCCGGCCCTGAAAACGCCGCCGACCGTCTTTCGGGAAACGAACCTCGATCCGCGCCGTCCGTCCCTTGAAGCGGTCGAAATCCGCGGCCTTGACCAGCGGCCGGTCGAGGCCGGGCGAGCTGACTTCCAACGTGTAGGACCCGGCGATCGGGTCTTCGACGTCGAGCAGGGCGGAAAGCGCGCGGCTGATTTCGGCGCACGCCTCCACGCTCATCGGGTGGCCGTCGCGGCGCTCGGTCATCACCTGCAGCGTCGGCGCGTGGCGGCCGGAAATAATCACCCGCACCAGTTCATAACCCATCGCCTCGAGAGTGGGCGCGATCAGGCGTTCGATCGCGGCCGCATCGCGGCCGCCGGTCGAGGCCGCTTCGGTCTGGTCGTGGTCCATTTCGGTTCGCTGCATCGAATCCCGCCGGTCGGCAAATCTCCGACAAACAAAAAAGGCGGACCTTGCGGTCCACCCCGTTGGGCCCGGATTTCCGGGCTCGGGCCAATTTTGTTTGTTGTTGTTCTGGGCGCTTATATATCCCCGGCGTCGGCGCGAGGCAAGCCCCCCTCGGCGCTCCCAACTCTCCGAAAAACAAGGTAAATACAGCGCGCGCCGAGTTTTCGGGCCTTGGCCGCGTAGCGGGTTTCCGGGGAGTCCTTCGGCCGTTCGCGCCAATCGCCCGGCCCCGCCGCGGTCCAGGCAAAAGCGGGATGGCCGAGCAGGCGCGCGAGCGTCCAGCGCGCGTATTCCATGTGATCGGTGGCGAAGCGCAGCTCGCCGCCGGGTTTCAGGATACGGGCGAACTCGTCGAGGCTTTCGCGCTGGATCAGCCGGCGGCGGTGATGGCGCGTCTTGGGCCACGGGTCCGGGAAATAGGCGACGATACGCTCAAGCGACGCGGTCGGCAGGCGCCCGAACAAGCGACGGGCGTCGTCGTCGAGCACGCGCACGTTGCCGAGATTGTCGGCCTTCACGCGCGCGAGCAGGGCGGCGACGCCGTTGACGAACACCTCGCAGCCGATGAACCCGATGTCGGGTTCGGCCTTGGCTTGGTGCGCCAGATGCTCGCCCGCGCCGAAACCGATCTCGAGGCGGATGGCGCGCGGCGCGAACGGAAACAGCGCCGCCGGATCGAATGTCTCGGGACCGTCGAGCGGCACGCGCAACGCGGGCAACAGACTCTCGCCCAATGCATGCCGCCCGGGACGCAGCCGCCGCCCGCGGCGGCGGCCGTAGAACCGCAGTCTCGATTCGTCAGCGGATTCCGAAGGCCGAGCGGAGCGAGGGAACAAGGTCGGTGCGCTCCCACGAAAAACCGCCGTCCGGTTCCGGCTCGCGGCCGAAATGGCCGTAAGCCGCGGTGCGGGCGTAGATCGGCCGGTTGAGGCCGAGGCGCTCGCGGATGCCGCGCGGCGACAAGTTGATCATATCCTGCAGGACGCGCGAGAGTTTGTCCTCGTCGACGCGGTCGGCCCCGTGGGTGTCGATGTAGACCGACAAGGGCTTGGAGACGCCGATCGCGTAGGACAGCTGGATGGTGCAGCGCTCGGCGAGCTTGGCCGCGACCACGTTCTTGGCGAGATAGCGCGCGGCGTAGGCGGCCGAACGATCGACCTTGGTCGGGTCCTTGCCCGAAAACGCGCCGCCGCCGTGCGGCGCCGCGCCGCCGTAGGTGTCGACGATGATCTTGCGCCCGGTCAGGCCGGTGTCGCCGTCGGGCCCGCCGACCACGAAGCGGCCGGTCGGGTTGACGTAGAATTCCTCCTCGGGCGGCATCCAGCCTTTCGGCAGTACCCGCTCGACGTGGGGACGGACGATGCGGCGGACCTCGTCCTGGCCGATGGTTGCGCTGTGCTGGGTCGACACCACGACCGAGGTCGCGCGCACCGGCTTGTTGGCGACGTACTGCAACGTGACCTGGCTCTTGGCGTCGGGACCGAGGTTGGGCTCCGAGCCGGAATGGCGGGCGTCGGCGAGCGAACGCAGGATGGCGTGGGCGTAGAACAGCGGCGCCGGCATCAGCGTTTCGGTCTCGGAGCAGGCGTAGCCGAACATGATGCCCTGGTCGCCGGCGCCTTCGTCCTTGTTGCCGGCCGCGTCGACGCCTTGCGCGATGTCCTTGGACTGGCCGTGCAGGAAAATATCGACCGACGCCTTTTTCCAGTGAAACCCTTCCTGCTCGTAGCCGATTTCCTTGACGCAGGACCGCGCGATGTCCTCGATGCGGCCCTTGTCGACCGCGCCGTTCCTGTCGACCAGCGGCATCGGCCCGCGCACCTCGCCCGCGACCACGATGCGGTTGGTGGTGCAGAGCGTTTCGCAGGCGACGCGCGCCTCGGGATCGAAGGTGAGGAAGGCGTCCACCACCGCGTCCGAGATGCGGTCGCAGACCTTGTCGGGGTGGCCTTCGGCCACCGATTCGCTGGTAAAGAGATAGTCGGTCTTGGCCACGGAAGGTCCTTTCGCCGGGCGGCCCGGGCCCGAGATTTTGCGCGCGCCGCGCCGCGAGGCGTGCGTTCGCACGATGGGCGGGCGGATTATGTGACAGCCGAAATCCCCGGCGTCAAGGGACGCCCGGCCCGATCTTGTCGGGGAAAAACCCGCGGAACCGCGCGATCTTGTCGCCCCGGTAGTGCCGTGCCCGTTATTCGTCCTCGGCGGCAATCCCGGCGAGCGACTTGGCGAGCTCGAACACGCGCTTGCGGACTCGCGGGTTTTCGATCCGGTAATAGGCGCGGACCAGTTCGAGGGTTTCGCGCTTGACCAGGGGATCGCGCTCGATCTCTTCCTGAGTCTGATCGCGCAGGCCCGCCTTGAGGCGCCCGGCGTGGGTTTCGAGTTCGCCCGCTATTTCTTCGAAGAAATAGGACACCGGCACGTCGAGAATCTTGCTGAACTCGTAGAGTCGCGATGCGCCGATGCGGTTGGCGCCGCGCTCGTACTTCTGGATTTGCTGGAACGTGAGCCCGACCGCCGCGCCGAGTTTTTCCTGACTCATGCCAAGCAATGTCCGGCGCAGGCGCACGCGCGCGCCAACGTGAATGTCCACCGGATTCGCGATCCCCGGCGGAAGGCGTTCGGCTTTCTCTATCGCTCCGCCGGCTTTGCGGCCGCGAGGTCTTCCAGGCTTACGTAAGGTCATGGCTTCCGCTTGATATGGTTGTCGTTCGGACAAATGCCATCCCTGCGCGCGGCAAGCGGCGATGATCCCACCAACAAGGGTAAGGGCATTGTCCGTTTTATCCCCCGTTATCGGAATCGCCGGGCATCCCTCCACGACGATCCGCTTGGCGCCGTCGTTTGCGACGTGCGCGAGCAGCACGACGTACATAATCTTCTCTTATTAGCGGCGCAACGCAAAAAAACCCTGAGAAAATCCAATTGTATCAGCGAGTCCTCGCTTGTTCGCCTAGAACGTGTATTGCTTGCGACCGCCGCGTGCGAAAAAAAGCACTAACGCGAGCACGACGAGCATCGCGGGCGTCGCCCACGTGCCGACGATCGAAAACGGCGTCGGCGACAACGCGACCGGCAACGGACCATCGGCGATCCCGTCGCGCCCGAGCGCGAGTTGAACCCGGATCCGGCCGAGGGAATCGACGATCGCGGAAATGCCGTTGTTGGCGACCCGCACCAGCGGCAACCCTTCCTCGACCGCGCGCAGGCGGGCGGCGGCGAAATGCTGGTAAGGACCGGGCGAAATCCCGTACCAGGCGTCGTTGGTGAGGTTGAGCAGCCAACCGGGCCGTTCGCCCTCGGGCGTCACGCGGCCCTCGAAAATCGCCTCGTAGCAAATCAGCGGCGAGGCGCGCGGCGCGCCCGGAATGGGCAGAGCGACCGGCCCGGGGCCCGCCGAAAAATCGATCGCGCCGTGAGTGATCTTGACCACTTCCGCCGGCAGCCAGGCGCGCAGCGGAACATATTCGCCGAACGGAACCAGATGCGCCTTGTCATAGCTGGCGGCGATTGCCCCGTCGTCGGCCAGCACGTGCAGACTGTTCCAAACACGAAACGGATTTTCGCCGGGAGGCGTGGCGCGCGGCGCGCCAACCACGAGCGCGCCGCCCGCCGGTACGGCGGCGGCGAGATGCGCGCGCAACTCCGCATTTCGTTCAAGATAAAACGGCACCGCCGTTTCCGCCCAAATCACATGGGTCGGGGGCGGCGACGCCGGCTCCTGGCTCATCGCCACTTGCTTGATGACGTGCCCGGCGCGTTCGGACGACACCCATTTCAGGTTTTGCGGAATCGCCGGCTGAACCAGACGCAATCTCACGTCCGCGACATCGGCGGCGGCCGCGGGCCCGAGGTATTGAAGCCGCGCCAAGCCGGCCACGAACCACGCCAGCAATCCGACGGCGCCGATGAACAGAACCGCGGCTTGCCGTTTCTTTTCCGGTTCCCAGCCGAGAACCGCCGGCACCGCCGCCAACAGCACTGTCATGAACGAGAGACCGTGCACGCCGATCCAGGCGGCGGGCTGGATCATGGTCTCCGAGAATACCCAGACGGTGCCGACCAGGTTCCAGGGAAAACCGGTCAGCACCATCCCCCGCAGCCATTCGAGAGCGACCCAAGCCAGCGCGAACCACAGGACGCGCGTTCCGTCGCCTGCGTGCGCACCGGCCATCGCGCGCGCCAGCCCGCAGGCCAGCGCGGGAAAAAGCGCGAGCCCGGCGCCGAGCCCGCCGACGGCGAACGGCACCATCCAGCCGAAACGCGCCGAGTCCACCAAGAGCGCGTTGCCGAGCCAATAAAGCCCGGCGACAAAAAAACCGAAGCCGAACCACCAGCCGGCGGCGAAGGCCGAGCGGATTCGCCCGGAGCCGAACACGATCCACACCAGTCCGGTGAAGGAGACCGCCAACACCGGCACCGCGTGAAAGGGCGGCAGCGCGAGAACGGCGAGCGCGCCGAGCGCGCCGGCGCCCGCGCGCCGCCCCCAGCCCATCGACGCCGTGATGCGGGCGCGGAGTGCGTTCACGCCTTGGCCGACGGCGATGGCGCCCCTCCGCCGGAAGCGGCATTGGCATCCGGCGGCGAAGGGCGCCGCCGATTCACCCTGAGCCGCTTGATGCGACGTGGGTCGGCGTCCAACACCTCGAATTCCAGGCCCGAGGACGGGTGGCGCACCAGTTGGCCGCGGATCGGAACCTGGCCGGCGGCGGCGGCGACCAGACCGCCCAGGGTGTCGACTTCCGCGCGTTCCTCGGCGGCGAAGGCGACGCCGGATTGGCGTTCGAAATCCTCCAGCGGCACGCGACCGTCGGCCTCGAACGACCCGTCGGCGAGGCGAATGACCATTGGCCGTTCGGGCCGGTCGTGCTCGTCCTCGATCTCGCCGACGATCTCCTCGACCAGGTCCTCGATGGTGACGAGGCCGTCGACGCCGCCGAATTCGTCCACCACCAGCGCCATGTGCACGCGCTTGACCCGCATTTCGAGGAGAAGCTCGAGCGTGCGCATCGACGGCGCGACGAACAGGATGCGCCGCATGATCTTGTCGAGGGAAAATTCGGAATCGCGGCCGCGCCACGGCAGCACGTCCTTGATGTGGACCATGCCGAGCGCGTCGTCGAGAGTCTCGCGGTAAACCGGAAGCCGGGAATGGCCCTCGCGCGTCATGATTTCGATGACTTCCGGCAGCTTGGCGCCGATTTCGACCGCGACGATCCCGGCGCGCGGCACCATCACGTCGGCGAGATTGCGCTGGCGCATGCCGAGCACGTTGACGAGCAGGCGCCGTTCGGCCTCGCCGATTTCGGCGGCGGCGGGCGTGCCGGACTTTTCGATCAGTTCGCTGAGCGTGACGGACGGGCCGGTGCGTGCCGCGCCGCCCCAAAGGTTCTTCAGCCCCTGCAGCCACCCGCCGAGCAACCGGCGTACCGACGGCGCCGATTGGAGCGCGGCTGGAGGCGCGGGCGGGGGCACGGGTGGAGGCGTGGGAACGTCCTTGTTCATCGCGCGCGCCTCCGCCGAACCCTTTCCGGGCGCAGCGTGTAGGGGTTCGGCACGTCGAGGGTTCCGAGCGCCTTGATCTCCAGCCGTTCCATGCGCCGCGCCTCGCGCGGGCGGCGGTGGTCGTGGCCGAGCAGATGCAGGATTCCGTGCACGACCAGATGGCGAAGATGGTCGGCAAGCGGCTTGCCCTCGGCGCGCGCTTCGGCGCGCGCGGTTTCGAGCGCGACGATGACGTCGCCGAGCGCCACCGGCTGGGCGGCGGTGTGGGGCGCGCACGCGCCGTCGAGGGCGGCGAAGGCGAGAACGTTGGTCGGCTTGTCCTGTCCCCGCCAGGACCGGTTGAGCCTGCGCACGCGGGCGTCGTTCGCCAGCACCACCGCCGCCTCGATGCTGGCCGCATCTCCGGCGCACGCGAGCCCGCGTGTCGCGCGCGAACGCCGCGCGCCGCGCGCGACGGCGAACGCGGCATGCGCCGCCCGCTCCGCGTGCCGCGCGGCGCCGGGCAGCGCGCGGCGCCAAGCCGCAGACGCGACATGCACGCCGATGTCGAGAGCCGGTTTTGCGCGCACGGGCGGCATGGGGAGAATCAATCGTCGCCCGCCGTTTCGCCGTCCCGCTCGTAGCGGGCGGCGGCGCGCGTCCGCTTTTCGGCGCGGTCGTAGGCGCGCACGATGCGCGATACGAGCGGATGGCGGACCACGTCGGCGTCCGTGAATTCGACGAACGAGACGCCCTCGACCCCGGCCAGCGTCTCCATCGCGTGGCGCAGGCCCGAGCGGATCCCGCGCGGCAAATCGACCTGGCTCAGATCGCCGGTCACGGCCATGCGCGAGCCTTCGCCGAGGCGGGTCAGGAACATCTTCATCTGCACCGCGGTCGTATTCTGGGCTTCGTCGAGGATGGCGAAGGCGTTGGTGAGCGTGCGGCCGCGCATGAAAGCGAGCGGCGCGACCTCGATCTCGCCGCTTTCGAGCCTCTTGGCCACCTGCGGCGCCGGCAGCATGTCGTAGAGGGCGTCGTAGAGCGGGCGCAGGTAGGGGTCGACCTTTTCGCGCATGGAACCGGGCAGGAACCCGAGCTGCTCGCCCGCCTCGACCGCCGGACGCGACAGGATGATGCGGTCGACTTCGCCCCGCACCAGCCGCTCGACCGCCTTGGCGACCGCGAGATAGGTCTTGCCGGTACCGGCGGGTCCTTCGCCGATCACCAGTTCATTTTCGTCGATGGCGCGCAAGTACGCTGCCTGGGTCGGCGTACGCGGCGTCACGTGGCGGGTGCGCGTGCGTACGGCGAGCGATTCGAAATCGGCGGTGCCGGCGGGCGACGCGGCCATGCGCAGCGCCGCCTCGACTTCGGCGCGGTCGACGGCGAAGCCGCGTTCGAGCCGCCGGTAAAGCGCGCCGAGCGCGGCGCGGGCGGCCGCGACCGCCTCGGCGGGACCGGCGACGGCGAGCGTGTTGCCGCGGGTGCGAATGACCACCGGCAGGCGCTCCTCGATCAAGGCGAGATGGGCGTGGTGCGCCCCGAACAATGCCTGGGCGAGCGCGTTGTCGTCGAACCGGAGGTCGGTGGTTTCCGCCGCGCCGGATGCGGTCTTACGCCGTTCACTCATGCCGCCAACCGTTCGCCGGCGAGGCTGTTGGCGTGCCCCGCGACGATGCGAATTTCGGCGATCGCGCCAAGCAAGGATTTAGGCGCCAGCGCATGCACCGCCTGCATGTAGGGGCTGCGCCCGACCAGCTGACCGGCGTGTTTGCCTTCGCGCTCGAACAGGACCGGCAGCGTGCGGCCCGCGCAGCGTTCGTTGAAGGCGCGCTGCTGGTAATCGAGCAGGTCCTGCAGAACCGCGAGGCGTTCGGCCTTGACCGTCTCCGCGACCTGGCCGGGCAGGGCGGACGCGGGCGTTCCCGGCCGCGCGCTGTACTTGAACGAATAGGCCTGGGCGAAGCCGACGTCGCGCACCAGCGCGAGCGTCGCCGCGAAATCGGCGTCCGACTCGCCCGGAAAGCCGACAATGAAATCGGACGCGAGCGCGAGGTCGGGCCGCGCGTCGCGCAACCGATCGACGAGGCGGCGGAAATCGTCCGCGCCGTGATGGCGGTTCATGGCGGCCAACACCCGGTCGGAACCCGACTGGACGGGCAGATGCAGGTACGGCATCAGGGCGGGCACGTCGCGATGGGCGGCGATCAGTTCGTCGCTCATGTCGGCCGGATACGAGGTGACGTAGCGGACGCGCGCCACGCCTGGAATATCGGCGACGTCGCGGATCAGGCGCGCAAGCGTCCAGATTTTTCCGTCCGGACCTTCGCCTTGATAGTTGTTGACGTTCTGGCCCAAGAGCGTGATCTCGCGTGTCCCCTGGGACGCGAGCGAGCGGACCTCGGCCAGCACCTGGCGCGCAGGACGCGAATACTCGGCGCCGCGGGTATAGGGCACGACGCAGAAAGTGCAGAACTTGTCGCAACCTTCCTGCACGGCGACAAAGCCGGCAGCCGCTCCGGTGCCGGGTGCCCGCGTGTCCGGCAGATAATCGAACTTCGATTCCGCCGGAAAGTCGGTTTCCAGGACCGTGCCCGAGGCGCGCGCCGCGCGCGCGACCAGTTCGGGCAGGCGATGATAGGTTTGCGGCCCGAAAATCAAATCGACGTAAGGAGCGCGCGCGCGAATTTCGTCGCCTTCGGCCTGGGCCACACACCCGGCGACCGCGAGCGTCAGGCGTTTGCCTTCCGCCGCCCGCGCGCGCTTGATTTCGTTCAGCCGGCCGAGATCGGAGTAAACCTTCTCGGCCGCCTTTTCGCGGATGTGGCAGGTGTTGAGAATCACGAAATCGGCGTCGGCTGCGTCCTCGGTCGGGCCGTAGCCGAGCGGCACCAGCAACTCCGCCATGCGGGCGGAGTCGTAGACATTCATCTGGCAGCCGTAAGTCTTGATATGGAGCTTTCGGGTCAACGCGCCGGCCGGGGGTTTCCGCGGCAATTGTTCGCCCGCGCCGGAGCCCTGTCAAGCCGCCGGGACGAGGCGCCGAACGGCGTCATTTCTCCCCGTCCTTCAGCCGTTCCTTGGCTTCCAGGGGCACGGCGTAGAGTTCGAGGCGGTGGCCGATCAGCCGGTAGCCGAGCTGGCGGGCGATTTTTTCCTGGATCGCCTCGATCTCGGCGTTTTGAAACTCGATCACCCGATGCGAGTGCATGTCGATCAGATGATCGTGATGGTCGTCGCCCGCTTCCTCGTAGCGGGAGCGGCCGTCGCCGAAGTCGTGCTTCTCGACGATGCCGGCTTCCTCGAACAGGCGCATGGTGCGGTAGACGGTGGCGATGCTGATGCGCGCATCGATCGCGTTCGCGCGGCGGTGCACCTCCTCGACGTCGGGATGGTCGGACGCATCGGACAGCACGCGGGCGATGATCCGGCGTTGGCCGGTCATCTTCATGCCCTTGTCGATGCAGAGCTTTTCGATGGTCGAGAGCACGCCCTTGTTCCTCCGGGTCCGGATGGACGACTTCGGCCAGTATAGACGAAGCCGGCGTTTTCCAGAACCCGCTTCGCGCGTTATTATTCCGCCATGAACAAGCCCGAACCCCGTGCGGTCTCCTCGGAAGCCCGCGTGCTCGACATCACCGCCGAGACCTGTCCGATGACGTTCGTGCGCGTCAAACTCGCGATCGAGCGCCTGGGCGCGGGCGAAACGCTCGAGGTTCGGCTCAAGGGCGAGGAACCGCTGCGCAACGTGCCGCGCTCGCTCGCCGAGCATGGACACACGGTGCTCGAACTGGTGCCCGAACGGGCCAGCGCCTCCGGCCCCGATGTGCCGCACCGGCTCAAAGTGCGCAAAGAGGCGGCAAAAAAAGTTTAGTTGTCCCTCGGCAACGTCACGTCCGGCGGGCGGAGAATTTACCACTCAATTGATATTCTGATCGTTTTGCCAAATCAAATACGCTTTGCTTTTCCAGAGAATCCAAATAGTTCTAAAAGCGACACGCGCGCACGCAGTCGAGTCCGGAAAACACCGCTCGATTTCTTGTCGTCGAATTCCATATTCCTCTATCGCCTCTTTAGATTGCTGATCGCAACATATCCTCACGAATCGGATACTTCATGGAGAATGGGCTTATAGGCACAGAAACCCCTTGCGTTGGTGAAATGATTTCACTATCCTGGCGGCGTTCCAACCGGCGGATAGGGCAATGACGACGGTCCGGCGCTTCGGCAACCTGCGCCTCGCGATTTTCGTGGACCACAATCCGCCGCATTTTCACGTCCTCGGCCCCAATTGCGCGGTGATGGTGAACCTGCGGACGTTCGAGATCATGGAGGGAAACCGCGAGGCCGGCGACATCCGCCATATCCTCGACTGGGCCGAGGCCAACGCGGATTCCCTCTGGCGGACTTGGCGCGCGTTGAACGAATAGGAAATCCCATGTCCCGAGCGAAGCGACCGAACATCGTCTCTGTCGAGCCCGCGCGCGGTTACGTCCTTCGCGTCCGCTGGCGTGACCACGGCGAGGATATCGTCGATCTTGCCGAATTGATCGCCGCCAAGCGCGCGCTCGCGGCCCTCAAGAAACCGAAAATCTTCGCCAAGGCGCGGCCGGGCGAGCACGGCTGGACGGTGCGGTGGGGCGGAAACATCGAACTCGACGCCGATTACCTCTACCGCCTCGCCCGCTATCAGGCGAAGGAATCCTTGCGCCCCGAGGCCTTCCGGAACTGGCGCGCCAAGCACGGGCTGAGCCAAGCCAAGGCGGCCGCCGCGCTCGGCGTCAGCGACCGCATGGTCAAGTACTACGAGGACGGCAGCCACATGATCCCGAAGACCGTCATGCTCGCATGCCGGGGCTACGACGCCTTGCGTTCCGCCGCCTGACTTCCCGGCGGTCGGGAATCAACCGCCTCTCGGCAACGTCACGTCCGGCGGGCGCAAGTAAAAGGGTTTCGGCGCCAGCGCCGAGCCGCGCCGGTGGCGTTCGGCGGCGATGGCGGCGACCAGCGCCGGGTCGGGCGCCGCCGTTCCCGCGCAAATCTCGGCCGGGATGCCGGCTTGGGTTAGCATCGCGCGCGCGCGGTGAGCCCCATCGCCGGCCAAAACGAATCCGGGCGCGAGGTTCGCGGCGCGGACGAATTCGGGCAATCCTTCGGGCGGCAGCGCCGCCGCTTCGCCGACGCTCGTGCCGGAAGCGTCGAACGCCTGCACGAACAGGTCGGCGCGGCGGCTTTCGACGGCGGCCAATACCGCATCGGAATCGTTCGCACAAACGGCAGCGAGAACTTCAAGGGTCGTGACGCCGGCGCACGGCTTTCCGGCCGCGAGCGCGATCCCGCGCGCCGCGGCCAAGCCGATACGGATGCCGGTGAAGGCGCCGGGTCCGACCGTGGCCGCGACCAGATCGAGATCGGCGTAGGCGCGCTTTCCTTCGGCCATGATGCCCTCGATCATCGGCAACAGCGCCTCGGCATGGCCGCGTTCCATCGCTTGCGAGCGGACGGCGAGCGTATTCCCGTCCGAGCAAAGGGCGACCGAGCAGGCGGACATGGCGGTATCGAGCGCGAGCACCAGCATGGAACGAGCGTATCAGCCGGCAAGCATGTGGCGTAGAACGATCACGATGCCGGCGACGACGGCCGCACCGCCCAGCGAAAAAGGCAGGTTCCAGCGCCAGGCGATGTGCCAGTGACCCACGCCGACGGCGCGCCCCATGATGATGTTGGTGGCGGAGAACGGCGACACGTTGGTGCCCATGCCCCACAACGCCATCAGGAACAGCGCCAGCAACGGCAGCGGCAAGCCGAAGATTTCGGGCGGGATGACGGTGCCGATCATCACCACCGCGATCACCGGGTGGAGTCCGAGCGCGCTCGCGCCGATCAGGCCGAGGGCGAAGGCGGCGATCAGGCCGTCGGAGCCGAGCCCGAGTCCGGCGATGGCCTCGCTCGCCCGCGCGTCCGGCACCGCCCGGGCGACGCCGGCGCTGAAGGTGTTGGCCGCCGTGAACATCAGCGTTTCCGTGCGCAAATCGGAAAGCCGGGTCACCACCTTGCGGGCGACATCGGCGGCCGAGTCGAGCGCGGATAGAATCCGCCGGTTCGCCCGCCACAGGACGGCGAAGGGTGGCGCCAGCAGGCCGAGCACGATCGGAATCGAAAATCCGGTCAATTCCACCAGACCGATTACGCCCACCAGCAGCGCGCCGACCAGCAGGGCGAGACGAAGCGCCGCTTCCGGGGGCAGCGGCACGACGGGCGCATTGATCGGCGCGCGCGCGGGATTGAGCAGGCGATCCGCGAGCCACGCGATCATCAATAGCGTGAGCGCGATGCCCGCCCCGTAGGGCGCGATCGAGACCCAGCGCACGTCGGGCAGGATGGCGAGGATGACCGCGGTGCCGACGAACAGCGGCGACCAGGCGGTGCCGGTGGCGAACCCCTGCAGCAGCGCGCGGGCGAGCCGGCGGCGCGTCGCGGGCTTTTCCTGCTTGCCGATCAGGATCGCGAGCAGCGAGACGGCGACCAGGTTGAACACCGAGCCGAGCAGATGGGCGGCGAGCGCGAGGGTGGCGAAACGCCAACCGGGCGGCTGGCTCGCGACCGTGTCGCGCGCGGCGCGCAACGAGGGGCTGTCCAGCGCCGGCACGGTGAGCCAAGCGACCGCCGCGAACAGCACCAGGAACGGCAACGCCGCCTTGAGACCGCGGCCGAGCGTTTGCAAAGCCGCGTCGAGCGCCGGCGAATCCGGCGCGGAAGCCGCCGCCGCGAGACCGGCGACGATCAGAGCCCCGGCGATCAGAAGTTGCGGCCAGGCGACAAAGCGCACTTCGAGGAGGATGAAGAGGGCGAGGCACCCGACCGCCGCCGTTTCCGCTCCCGGAACCGCGAAGGCATCGAGCAGGGCGGCGGCGACGAGTCCGAGAAACAACCAGGACGAAAGCGAGGGCATGGCGCGCGATTTGCCGCTTTCAGGGGAAGGGCCCCGGTTTATACTGCCCGCACCGGGGTATTTCCGCAAATTTCCGGATCAACGCGCATTATGCTGGTCGAAATCGGCGAGACGAGCCATGGGGTCCTGATCGACCTCCGCTACGGGACCTCGGACAATTTCACGGGCAAAACGGTCTATCGCAACCCGCGCTGCTATTTGCACCGCGACGCGGAAGCGTTGCTCGTACGCGCGATCGACTTGGCCGCGCGCCAGGGTCTCAAAATCAAGATCTTCGACGCCTTCCGTCCGTCGGAAGCGCAGTGGGTATTGTGGGACCATACGCCCGATCCCGAATTCCTCGCCGATCCCCGGCGCGGCTCGCCCCATTCGCGCGGCGCCGCCCTCGATCTCACGCTGACGGACGGGATCGGGCGCGAGCTGGAGATGGGAACCTCCTTCGACGCCTTCACGCCCCTCTCGCACCACGGCAGCGTCGCCGTGCCGGAGCAGGCGCAACGCAACCGCTTTCTTCTGCTGGGGCTGATGACGGCGGCCGGGTTCGATTTCTTCCGCAACGAATGGTGGCATTATCAGATGTTCGACAGCCGCCGTTATCCGGTGCTGTCCGACAGCGTGCTGCCGGCGCCCATGATGTGACGATTATTTGCCGCGCGCCGGCGGAGTCAGAATCGTGTCGGCGGGCGGATGCGCGTCGTCGGGCCTGGGATAGTCGAGAATGTGGTGCAGCCCGCGGCTCTCTTTCCGCGCCAGCGCCGAGCGGATAATCAATTCCGACGTCACCGCCATATCGCGCAATTCGATCAACGCCGGCGTGACCCGGAAGCGAGCGTAGTATTCCTCGATTTCCCGTTTTAGCAGTTCGATCCGGCTGAGCGCCCGCTGCAGGCGTTTTTCGGTGCGCACGATGCCGACGTAGTCCCACATGAATTGCCGGATTTCGTCGCGGTTGTGGCTGACCACCACCTCTTCGTCCGAATCGCGCACCTGGCTTTCGTCCCACGGCGCGAGCGCGCGTGGCGGCTCGTAGGCCGGCAGCGCCCGCGCGGCGTCTTCGGCGGCGGCACGGGCGAAGACGATGCATTCGAGCAGCGAATTGGACGCCAGCCGGTTGGCCCCGTGCAGGCCGGTGAAGGCGCATTCGCCCGCGGCGTAGAGCGCGGCGAGGTCGGTCCGCGCCGCGAGGTCGGTCACGATGCCACCGCAGGTGTAGTGCGCCGCCGGC
Organism: Rhodospirillales bacterium; assembly: GCA_016872535.1. NCBI lineage: Bacteria > Pseudomonadati > Pseudomonadota > Alphaproteobacteria > Rhodospirillales > Rhodospirillales bacterium. The sequence continues at coordinate 16,552 of VGZQ01000027.1, forward strand.
ACCACCGGGATCGGTCCCCGGGTCATGTCGAAGCCCGCCTCCAGGCAGCGGCGATGGAGCATCGGGAAATGTTCGCGCACGAAATCCGCCGGACGGTGGCTGATGTCGAGATGGACGTAGGCGAGGCCGAGCCGTTTCATTTCGTGGTCGATGGCGCGGGCGACGATGTCGCGCGGCGCGAGCTCGGCCCGCGAATCGAACCGGTCCATGAATCGATCGCCCCCCGGAAGAGCAAGCACGCCGCCCTCGCCGCGCACCGCCTCGCTGATCAGGAGCGGCTCGGCGTCGCGCACATAGAGCGACGTGGGGTGAAACTGGGTGAATTCCATGTTGGCGACGCGGCAACCCGCCCGCCAGGCCATGGCGAGGCCGTCGCCGCCGCCCGCGGCCGGGTTGGTGCAGTGGCGATAGACGCCGCTCGCGCCCCCGGTCGCCATCATCACCGCGCGCGCGGCGAACGTCTCAACCCGGCCGGAGGCGGTGTCGAGCGCGTAGGCTCCGATGCAACGCGGCTTGCCGTCCGCGCCCCGGATCAAGTCGATGGCAAGCCGGTTTTCGATCAGGCGCAGGTTGGGCCGCCTGACCGCCTCGTTTTCCAGGCACGCCTGGACCGCGCGCCCCGTCGCGTCCTCGGCGTGCACCACGCGGCGGAAGCTGTGCCCGCCCTCGCGCGTCAGGTGCGGCGTCTTGCCCGGTCCATTCTTCTCCCACGTCAGTTCGATGCCGAGGCCGATCAGCCAGCGGATGGTTTCGGGCCCGCGCTCGACCGCGAAGCGGACCGCGCGCTCGTGGCAAAGGCCGGCTCCGGCCGCGAGGGTGTCCCGCACGTGCGCCTCGATCGAATCGTCCGGGCCGAGCACGGCGGCGATGCCGCCTTGCGCCCGGTTGGTGGCGCCCTGGTTGAGCCGTCCCTTGGACAGCACCGTGACCGCGAGCGTGCGCGGCAGATCGAGCGCGAAGGCGAGGCCGGCGGCCCCGCTGCCGAGCACCAGCACGTCGCAGACGTGGCTCGAGGGGTTCATGGCGGCTACGATCTCCGTGCGAAGCCCGGCGGCGGATTACTCGATCCGGCAGGCTTCCTCGAACGCAAAGCGCGGGCTGCGCGGGAAAAGATTCTTCGTGCTGCCGTGGCCGAGGTTGCAGAGAAAGTTCGACCTGACCTTGCCGCCCGGGAAGAACAGTTTATCCACCATCGCGTTGTCGAATCCCGACATCGGGCCGCAATCGAGGCCGAGGGCGCGCGCGGCGAGAATGAGATAGGCGCCTTGCAGCGTGCCGTTGCGGAAAGCGGTGGTCTCGATCAACGATTGGTTGCCCACGAACCATGCGCGCGCGTCGGTGTGCGGAAAAAGCTTGGGCAGGTGCTCGTAAAATTCGAGGTCGTGCCCGACGATGGCGACGGCCGGCGCGGTCATGGTTTTTTCGACGTTGGTCGGCATCAGCGCGGGCTTCAGCTTTTCCTTGGCCGCCGCGCTGGTCACGAACACGATCCGCGCCGGGCTGCAATTGGCGCTGGTCGGCCCCATGCGCGCGAGATCCCACACCTTGCGCAGCGTCGCTTCGGGGATCGGATCGGGTTTCCAGGCGTTGTAGGTGCGCGCCTCGAGAAAAAGCTGGTCGAGAGCGGCCTGATCGAGCGCGTGGGACATCGGTTGGTCTCCGTAGTTGAAGGGCGATCACGAACCGATCGGACCGCCGTCTTTTCTGACGATGGCGACGACGGAGGGGCGCGGCGGGACGCCGGCCTTGAAGTCGGGCCAGCGGGTCGACGGTTGATCGAAGGTCGAGCCTTCACCCGGATGCTGCACGGCGACGAACAGCGTGCGGTTGTCGGGGGTGAAGGCCGGTCCGCACATCTCGGCGCCGCGCGGACAGCCGTAGAAGAATTTCACCAAGCCGCGGCTTGGGCCTTCGAGATCGCAGGCGTATATGCCGTCGGGAATCTTGTTGCGCGCCTGGGCCGAGCCCTGGTCGGTCGAAATCCAGAGGCGCCCGCGGTTGTCGAAGGCGACGTTGTCCGGCGCGGCGAGCCACACGCCTTCCTCGACCTGCCGGGGATGATATTGCGCGCCGTGCGCGGGATTTCGCGGATCGCCGGCGAGCAACAGGATATTCCAACGGAACCGGTCGGCGTCGTGGCGCGCCTCGGCCGCGGTCGGGCCTTCGCTTTCCGTGCCGGGCGGCAATAACTCGACGATATGGCCGAACGGATTGGGCCCGCGCGGATTGGCGGCGTCGGTCTCGCCCGCCTTGCGCGCCGGATTGTTGGTGAGCGCGACATAGACCCGGCCCGAGCGGGGCGACGGCTCCACGTCCTCGGGCCGGTCCATGGGCGTCGCGCCGACCAGGTCGGCGGCGCGGCGGGTTTCGATCAGCACATCGGCTTGTGAATGGAAGCCGTTGGCGGGTCCGAGCGGGCCCCGGCCGAAGACCAGCGGACGCCATTCCATCGTGCCGTCGGCGAAGAACTTGGCGACGGAAAGAGTCCCCTCGTCCAAAAGATCGCGCGCGCTTTCCGGCCTGGCGGGATCGAAGCGGCCGGCGCTGACGAAGCGGTAGAGATATTCGTTGGCCTGATCGTCGCCGGAATAGACGACGACGCGGCCGTCCGCGAGCCGCGCGCAGGTTGCGCCCTCGTGCTTGAAGCGGCCGAGTGCGGTCCTTTTGACCGGCATTGCTTGGGGATCGTAGGGATCGATCTCGACGATCCAGCCGAAACGGTTGGCTTCGTTCGGTTCCTTCTCGACATTGAAGCGGTCGTGATGGCGCCACCAGGCGTAACGGGCGCGCGCCGAAAGCCCCATGCGCTTGTGGTTCGCGGCTTCGTCGGTCATCGCCGGCTCGCCGCCGAAGTAGGTGTTGACGTTTTCCTCGGCGATCAGGACCGTGCCCCAGGGCGTAACCCCGCCGGCGCAATTGTTGAGGGTGCCCAGTACCCGGGTTCCGGTCGGGTCGGCCTTGGTCTTCAGGCGCGCGTGGCCGGCGGCCGCGCCCGCAAGTCGCATTTCCGTTTCGCCGGTGATGCGCCGGGCATACCGGCTGCCGTTCACGATCGTCCATTGGGCGCCGGTCTTGCGCACCTCGAGGATGGTATGGCCGTGCGCCGCGATTTCGACGTCGGCCTGCGCGCGCGTGACCTTTTCAGAACGATTCTGAACGGTCATCCCCGGCCACATCAATTCGGCCATGGTGTATTCGTGGCTGGCGCAGAGAAGGCCGTGATCGGACGCGGTCGAGCCCTTGGGCAGCGGCATGAATGCCATGAAGTCGTTGTTGTAGCCGAATTGGCGCGCCTGGTCGGCGGCGGATTGGCGGGCGGGATCGAACGCGGGCGCGCCGGGCAGCACCGGATCGCCCCAGCGGATCAGGATCTGGCCCGCGTGTCCGGGCGCAAGCGCGTGATCGTCGCCGATCGCGTGCTTGGGTGCGCGGAAGGTCAGGGTCGAAATGTTGCGCGTCGCCGCTTGCGCGTCGCGACCCCAAGGGCCGCCGGCGAGCGCCGCGCCCGCGCCGGAGGCAAGCAGGCCCGTCAACGCTTCGCGCCGCGTCAGGCGTTCGCCGATCAGGCGCGCGAGCGTCGCCGCGTGGGTGCGGCGGATCGGAAGGTCGTCTTCGTCGCTGCCCCGTGCCACCGCGCGTACTCCGTCAGCGCACCGCCTCGCACGCGGCGAGCGCGGCCATGGTCACGATCTCGGAGACGGTCGAGCCCATCGGCACGATCTGCGCCGGCTTCGCGAGGCCGAGCAGGATGGGCCCCAACACCGTGTGCCCGCCGAGCTGATGGAGGAGCTTCGAGGAAATCTGCGAGCTGTGCAGCCCCGGCATGATCAGCACGTTGGCCGGACCCTTCAGGCGGCAGAAGGGATAGAGCTTGAGCAGGTCGGGATTGAGCGCCACGTCGACCGCCATTTCGCCGTCATACTCGAAATCCACCTTGCGCCGGTCGAGAATCTGCACCGCCTGGCGGATAACCTCGGCCTTGGCCAACGGCGGGTTGCCGAAATTGGCGAACGAAATCATGGCGACCCGCGGCTCGTGACCGAGGCGGCGGGCCTCGCCCGCGGCCTGCTCGGCGAATTCGGCCAGTTCGGCGGGCGTCGGGCTGTCGTGCACGGCGGTGTCGGCGATGAACAGCGTGCGCCCGCCCGCCAGCACCATCGAAAGCCCGATCACGTGCTGTCCGGGCCGGCGCTCGATCACGCGCGTGATGTCGTCGAGCGCGACGTTGTAGTTGCGGGTCACGCCGGTGACGAGCGCGTCGGCGTCGCCGTGCGCGACCATGCACGCGGCAAAAACGTTGCGGTTCTGGTTGACCATGCGCTGGCAATCGCGCAGCAACAGGCCGTTGCGCTGCTGGCGGGCGTAGAGATATTCCGTGTAGCGCCGGTTCTTGTCGCTGGTGCCGGCATTCACGATCTCGATGCCGTCGATGCCGGGCAGGCCGGCGACGCGGGCGGCGTCGCGGATGCGGTCTTCCTGGCCGACCAGGACCGGAATGCCGTACCCGGCGGCGCGGAACGACAGCGCCGCGCGCACGGTCTTTTCCTCCTCGCCTTCGGCGAACACCACCCGGCGCGGATTGGCGCGGGCCGATTCGAAAATCGCCTGCAGGCTGCCGACGGTCGGATTGAGCCGGGCAGAGAGGCGCTGGGCGTAGGCCGCCATGTCGATGATCGGGCTTCGCGCCACACCCGAATCCATCGCCGCCTTGGCCACCGCCTGCGGGATCGCCACGATCAGGCGCGGATCGAACGGCACCGGAATGATGTACTCGGGCCCGAAGCGCAGCCGGCGGCCGGCGTAGGCCGCGTCGACTTCGTCCGGCACGTCCTCGCGCGCGAGCTGGGCGAGCGCGTGGGCCGCCGCGATCTTCATCGCGTCGTTGATGGTGCTGGCGCGCACGTCGAGCGCGCCGCGGAAGATGTACGGGAAGCCGAGCACGTTGTTGATCTGGTTCGGATAGTCCGACCGGCCGGTGGCGATGATCGCGTCCGAGCGCACGGCGCGCACGTCCTCGGGCGTGATCTCGGGATCGGGATTGGCCATGGCGAAGATCAGCGGCTTCGCCGCCATCGACTTGACCATGTCCTTGGTCACCGCGTCCTTGACCGAAAGGCCGAAGAAAACGTCGGCGCCTTCCAGCGCCTGGGCGAGCGTGCGCGCCTTGGTCTTGGCCGCGTGCGCGCTCTTCCACTGGTTCATATGTTCCCTGCGGTCCTGGTGGATGACGCCCTTGGTGTCGCACAGGATCACGTTGTCGTGCTTCATGCCCATGCCCTTGAGTAATTCGACGCAGGCGATCGACGCCGCGCCGGCGCCATTCACCACCAGCTTGGCCTCGGCGAGCGTCCGGCCGGTGAGATGGAGCGCGTTGATCAGCCCGGCGGCGGCGATGATGGCGGTGCCGTGCTGGTCATCGTGAAAGACGGGGATGTCGAGCAGCTCGCGCAGGCGCTGCTCGATCATGAAGCATTCGGGCGCCTTGATGTCCTCGAGGTTGATGCCGCCGAACGTCTTGCCGAGGAAGCGGACGCAGTTGACGAATTCGTCCACGTCCCCCGTATCGACCTCGAGGTCGATGCCGTCGATGTCGGCGAAGCGCTTGAACAAGACCGCCTTGCCTTCCATCACCGGCTTGGCCCCGAGCGCGCCCAGATTGCCGAGTCCGAGCACGGCGGTGCCGTTGGAGATCACCGCGACCACATTGCCCTTGGCGGTGTAATCGTAGGCGAGCGTGGGGTCGCGGAAAATTTCCAGGCACGGCGCAGCGACGCCGGGGGAATAGGCGAGCGACAGATCGCGCTGGGTGGTGAGCGGCTTAGTGGCGCGGATCTCGATCTTGCCCGCCCGCCCCGACGCGTGCATGCGCAGCGCCTCGGCAAAAATTTCGCGGTTGTCGTGGCTGTCGGGGCGGTCGTTCATGGCCTTGGGCCTCTTGGTTCGGTCAGGTGGAATGGACCATCTCGTGGAGATGAACGTTGAGTCCGCCGCAATCCTTCATGATGCCGATCACCTTGCGTTCGGATTCGGCGTCGGCGACGCGCACCCACAGAATGACGCTGCCGGCGGCGAGCGCGCGCAGATAGCTTTCGCGATGAGCGGTGGAGGTGACCTCGTCGACGACTTCCTTGAGCGCCGCGCCGCCGACGGCGGCGGCGATCAAGGCGGCGACGGTGGCGGCAATCGGTCCGCCGACCAAAATCACCGCGCCGGCGGCGACCAGAGGCGCCTCGTACTTGATCTCGCTGGCGACCGCGATCAGGGCGTCTTTCCACGGGCGCGAGTCGCGCTCGACGGCGTCGAGCGAGTCGTGCGTCGACAGCACGCTCAAGTCGCCGCGCGCGAAACCGGCGTCGGTCAGCGCCTTGACCGCGCGCGCGAAGGATTTATGACTGGCGAAATGACCGACAACCTCGAGGCTGCGGCCTTCGGTACGCGCGGACACGGATTTCGGAACTCCCCAGGTACGGACTTGTTGTTGGTTATCGTTGCGTCGCCGGCCATTGTGCCCAACCGACCGGCGACGGCGCAAGGCGCCCGATTCGCCGCCTATTCCGGCGCTCGGACAGCGGCGTGCCTGAGGTGATCGCGAGGGGCCAGCCGTGGTAAGGTCCGCTTCTCGAGAGGATCGCCATGGCGGAAAACGTGCGCGCGCGGCCGATGGAACAGGGCCATCTCTGGGAGGAATCCGAGGCCGCGACCGCCGCCGGAGATTCGATGGTCGGCCCGCTTGTCGGCGAACCGGACGATTCCGCCACCACCCCGGTGATGGCCCAGTACCTGGCCCTGAAGCGCGAATATCCGGATGCGCTGCTCTTCTTCCAGATGGGCGATTTTTTCGAGCTGTTTTTCGACGACGCCGCGGCGGCAGCGGGCGCGCTCGACATCGCGCTCACCAAACGCGGCAAGCACCTCGGCCAGGATATCCCCATGTGCGGGGTGCCGGTGCATTCCTACGAATCCTATCTCGCCCGCCTGATCCGCAAGGGATTCAAGGTCGCGATCTGCCAGCAGCTCGAAGATCCGGCGGAAGCGAAAAAGCGCGGCGCCAAGGCGACGCTGCGCCGCGACGTAACCCGCGTGGTGACGCCGGGCACGCTGACCGAGGACGCGCTGCTCGACTCCCGGCGCAACAATTTCATCGCCACGCTGGCCGAGGCCGAAGGCGGCTTGGCGCTCGCCTGGCTCGACGTGTCGACCGGCGCCTTCTTCGCCGAAGCGATCGCGGCCGACAAAGGACGCGAGGCGGCGCTCGCGGCCGTGCTCGCGCGCGTCGGCCCGCAGGAGATCGTGCTGTCCGATCGTCTGGTCCAGAGGCCCGCGCTGTTCGAGATTTTGCGCGATTGGAAAGAACGGCTGACCATCTTGCCGGCCGTCCGTTTCGACAGCGTCAACGGCAAGAAACGTTTGGAGTCGCTCTATGGCGTCGCCGCGCTCGACGGCTTCGGCGCGTTCGGCCGCGCCGAAATCGCCGCCGCCGGCGCGCTGATCGATTACGTCCAGCTGACGCAAAAAGGGAAGCTCCCCCGTCTCGCCCCGCCGATGCGCCAGGGTTCGGGTACGACCATGGAGATGGACACGGCGACCCGGCGCAACCTGGAGCTCGAGCAATCGCTCGCGGGCGAGCGCGCGGGAAGCCTGCTCGGCGCGATCGACCGCACCGTCACCGGCCTCGGCGCGCGGTTGCTGGCCGCGCGCCTGGCGGCGCCTCTTGCCGACGTCGCCGCCATCGAGGCGCGGCTCGATGCGGTCGCGTTCTTTCGCGACGACGACGATACGCGGGAGAAGGCGCGCGCGGCCCTCGCCCGCACGCCGGATATCGAGCGCGCGCTGGCGCGGATCGCCCTCGGTCGCGCGGGTCCGCGCGACTTGGCCGCGCTTCGCGACGGTCTCGCGCGCGCGGGCGAGATGCGCGACCTAATCGAGCACGCTCGCGCACCGAAGCCCGCGCTGATCGCCGACGACGTCCGGGGCCTCGGCTGGTGGGGCGCGCTGGTCGACCGGCTTTCCCGTGCGCTGGCGCCGGAATTGCCGGCGTTATTGCGTGATGGAGGCTTCATCTCCCCCGGCTACAGCCCGGAATTGGACGAGCTGAAAACGCTCCGCGACGAAAGCCGACGCCTCGCCGCCGCCTTGCAAGCGCGCTACGCGGAACAGTCCGGCGTCGCGACACTGAAGGTGCGCCACAACAACGTGCTCGGCTACTTCATCGAAGTGCCGGCCAAGCAGGCCGACCGCCTGACGGCGCGCGCGGACAGGCTTTTTATTCACCGCCAGACCATGGCCAACGCAGTGCGTTTCTCGACCGTCGAGCTGGGCGAGCTCGAGGGCCGCATCGCCACGGCGGCGGAAAAGGCGCTTGCCCTGGAACTGAAGATTTTCGCCGATCTCTGCGCCGACGCGCTCGGCCGGGCCGAGGACATCGGCCGCGCCGCCGCCGCCATCGCCGCGATCGACGTCGCCGCCGCGCTCGGCCTGCTCGCGCAGGCCGAGGACTGGTGCCGACCAATCGTCGACCGCAGCGCCGATCTTGCGATCGAAGGCGGCCGTCACCCGGTGGTCGAAGCGGCCCTCAAGCGCGAGGGCCGCGAATCCTTCGTCGCCAACGATTGCGCGCTTGGCGACGGATCGCGGCTGTGGCTGCTGACCGGGCCCAACATGGCGGGCAAGAGCACATTTTTGCGCCAGAACGCGCTGATCGCGATCCTCGCGCAGATGGGTTCGTTCGTGCCGGCGCGCGCCGCGCGCATCGGCGTGGTCGATCGGCTCTTTTCGCGCGTCGGCGCCGCCGACGATCTCGCGCGCGGGCGTTCGACCTTCATGGTCGAAATGGTCGAAACCGCCGCCATCCTCAACCAGGCGGGCGAACGGGCGCTGGTGATCCTCGACGAAATCGGGCGCGGCACCGCGACCTTCGACGGCCTTTCCATCGCCTGGGCGACGGTCGAGCATCTGCACGATGTCAACCGCTGCCGCGCCCTGTTCGCGACCCACTACCACGAACTGACCGCGCTCGCCGAACGATTGCCGCAGCTTTCCTGCCACGCACTCAAGGTCAAGGAATGGAAAGGCGAGGTGGTGTTCCTGCACGAGGTCGGACCGGGATCGGCCGACCGCTCCTACGGCATCCACGTCGCCAAGCTCGCCGGGTTGCCGCCCGCCGTGGTCGCACGCGCCGAGGAGATCTTGCACCGGCTTGAGAAATCCGATCGGGCCGACGGGGCGCGGGCGCTGGCCGGCGATTTGTCGCTCTTTGCCGCCGAGCGGCCGGGGCCGGCAGCCGTCGACAGTGAAGCCGAGCGCATCCTGCGCGATGTCAACCCGGACGCGTTGTCGCCCAAGGAGGCGCTGGAGCTGATTTATCGTCTCAAAGCGGCGCTCGGGGAGAGCGGGTCGTGAGCGCCATCCCCAAGCCGCGCGAGATTTTCGACCGCAAAGCGCTGCTCGCGCGCGCGGGTGACGCGTTGCCCGCGAAAGCCCCCGCGAAAGCCGACGAATTGGCCGCGCGCGCGGCGGTGCTGGCCATCGCCAAGGATGCCTACCGCAAGGGCTGGGACGAAATCCGCCGCCGCTTCGAAAAGGAAAGGCTTTCCGGCATCGAAGCGGCGCGCCAGCACGCCTATCTGGTCGATCAGCTGGTGCGGGTGCTCTATGACTTGGCCGAGGGACGCGTGTATCCCGCACCCAAAAAACCGCACGAACTTCTGGCGATCGTCGCCACCGGCGGCTACGGCCGCGGCCGGCTGGCGCCGTTTTCCGACATCGACCTGATGTTTCTGCCGGCGAAGAAGATTTCCGCGCGCGGCCAGCGGATCGTCGAGTTCATGCTCTATATCCTCTGGGACCTCGGTCTCAAGGTCGGGCACGCGACCCGCACCGCCGACGAGGCGATCAAGCTCGCCAAGGGCGATCTCACCATCCGCACCAGCCTTCTCGAGGCGCGCTGGGTCTGGGGCGAGCGCGAGACCTTCGACGATTTCCGCGCCCGTTTTGCGCGCGAGGTGGTCGCCGGATCGGGGCGCGATTTCGTCGAGGCCAAGCTCGCTGAACGCGATCAGCGCCTCGCCCGCATGGGCGATTCCCGCTACGTGCTGGAACCCAACCTCAAGGAGGGCAAGGGCGGCTTGCGCGACCTGCAGACCCTGTTCTGGATCGCGAAGTACCTCTACGGTTCAGGCGCGCGAGCGAATCCTCGCGCGCGTCATATGATGCGCCCCTATCGGGGCGACATGGACGCTCTCATCGCCGAGGGCGTGCTCACGGCCGAGGACGCGCGCGTCTTCGCCCGCGCCGACGAGTTCCTGTGGACCGTCCGTTGCCATCTCCACTACCTCGCCGGCCGCGCCGAGGAGCGGCTCTCGTTCGACGCCCAGAAGGAAATCGCGCGGCGGATGAATTATCGCGACCGTGCCGGCGGGCGCGGGGTCGAGAGATTTATGAAACACTACTTCCTGGTCGCCAAGGACGTGGGCGATCTGACCCGCATTGTCTGCGCCGTGCTCGAGGAGGAACAGAAGAAATCCCTGTTTCGCCTCCGCGCCGACGCGCCCTTGTTCGCCAAGCCGCACGGGACCGATTTCCGCATCGACGGCAACCGACTCGCGTTCGCCGACGATGGCGCCGTCGCGCGCGACCCGGTCAACCTGTTGCGGCTCTTCCGCGAGGCGCAGCGGCTCGGCCTCGACGTGCATCCGCGCGCCATGCGCCTGGTCGCGCGCAACGTCCGCCGGGTCGACGCGCGCCTGCGCGAGGACGCCGAAGCCAACCGCATCTTCCTCGACATCCTGACCGACCCCGCCGGCGCCGAGGCGGCGCTGACCTGGCTCAATGAAACCGGCGTTTTTGGCCGTTTCGTCCCCGATTTCGGGCGGGTGGTGGCGCAGATGCAGTACGACATGTACCACGTCTATACCGTCGACGAGCACACCATCCGCGCCATCGGCCTGCTCAACAAGATCGAGCAGGGCGCCTTCGCCAAGGATCATCCGGTGTCGTCGGGGATCATCCACGAACTGCAGTCGCGCCGGGTGCTTTATGTCGCGGTGCTGCTGCACGACATCGCCAAGGGCCGCAGCGGCGATCATTCCGAGATCGGCGCCGAAATCGCCAAGACGCTCGGGCCGCGCCTGGGCCTCAGCGAATGGGAGACCGAGACGGTGTCGTGGCTGGTTCTCCACCACCTTCTCATGAGCCGGACCGCCTTCAAGCGCGACCTCGACGACCCCAAGACCATCGCCGATTTCGTCGCCAAGGTGCAGTCGCCGGAACGCCTGCGCCTCCTGATGATCCTCACCGTCGCCGACATCCGCGCGGTCGGGCCGCAGGTGTGGAACGCGTGGAAGGCGAAACTGCTGCGCGAGCTTTATTTCCTGGCGCTCGAAGCGATGACCGGCGGCGAGCCGGCGCTCCGCCGGAGCGCGCGCGCCGAACAGGCGATGGCCGGCCTCAAGGCCGCGCTCGCCGCCGAACGCCCTGCCTGGACCACGGCCGAGATCGAGGAGCACCTCGCCCGCGGAACGCCTGCCTATTGGCTTGCGTTCGGCGCCGACGACTTGGTCCGCCACGCCCGCCTGATCCGCGAAGCCCAGCGCGACAGCCGCGATCTGGTGATCGAGACCCGCGCCGACGCCGAACGGGCGGCGACCGAGGTTCTCGTCTACACCCACGACCATCCCGGCCTGTTCGCGGGGCTCGCCGGCGCCTTCGCGCTCGCCGGGGCCAACGTGGTCGACGCGCGCGTGACCACGCTCGCCAACGGCATGGCGCTCGACGTGTTCGCAATCCAGGACGTGACCGGCGGCGCCTTCGCCGATCCCGACCGCCTGAAGCGGCTCGAACGCCGTATCGCCGACACGCTCTCGGGCCGCACCAGTTCGGCGCGCGAAATGGAATCGGCGAGCGCGCGCGGCCGGACCGCGCGCCTCGGCGCCTTCACAGTGCCGCCGCGCGCCCTGATCGACAACAAGGCGAGCGCCACCTACACCGTGATCGAAATCAACGGCCGCGACCGGCCTGGGTTCCTGCGCGACATCACCCGCGCCCTGACCCAGGCCGGATTGCAGATTTCGAGCGCGCACATTTCCACCTACGGCGAGCGGGTGGTCGACGTGTTCTATGTGCGCGACGTGTTCGGCCTGAAAGTCGAGAACGAAGCCAAGATCAAGGCGATCCGCGAAAAGCTGCTCGCCGCAATCGCGCCCCCGGATGCGGGCGAATCTTCCGCCAACGCCGCCGCGCCCGGCGCCGACGCCGCATGAGCCTGCTTCGTTCCATCTCGACGGTCGGCGCGTTCACCATGGGAAGCCGGATCCTCGGCTTCGTCCGCGACGCGGCCATCGCCGCGATCGTCGGCGCGGGGCCGGTGGCGGACGCCTTTTTCGTCGCCTTCAAGCTGCCGAACCTGTTCCGCCGGCTGTTCGCGGAAGGCGCCTTCAACGCCGCGTTCGTGCCGCTCTATACCGCCGAGTTGAAGGACGGCCGCGAGCGGGCGCGGGCGTTCGCCGAAGCCGCCCTCGCCGTGCTCGCCTGGTCGCTGGTCGCGTTCGTGGCGGCGGCCGAGATCGCCATGCCGTGGCTGATGCGCGCGTTCGCACCCGGGTTTCTCGACCGGCCCGAAACCTATGCTCTCGCCGTTTCGTTCGCGCGCATCACGTTTCCGTACCTATTGTTCATTTCGCTGGTGTCGCTCGCGGGCGGAGTCCTCAACGCCCATCACCGCTTCGCCGCCGCCGCGGCGACGCCGATGCTGTTGAACCTCTGCCTGATCGGCGCGGTTTTGGGGCTCGCGCCTTATTTCCCGACGCCGGGCCACGCCCTCGCCTGGGGCGTGTTCGCGGCCGGCATCGCGCAGTGCCTGTTCCTGTTCGGCGCGCTCGTGCGCGCGGGCGAACGGCTGCGCCTGGCGCGGCCCGCGTTCGGACCCAAAGTAAAGCTGCTGCTCAAGCGCGCGCTTCCCGTAGCCCTCGGCGCCGGGGTTTACCAGATCAACCTCGCCATCGACATGATCGTCGCCTCGTTTTTGCCGGCGGGCTCGATCAGTTATCTCTTCTACGCTGACCGCATCAACCAGTTGCCCTTGGGCGTGATCGGGGTCGCGGTCGGCACCGTGCTGCTGCCGGTGCTGTCGCGCCAGTTGCGTTCCGGCGACGGGGCGGGGGCGCACGCGAGCCAGAACCGGGCGATCGAATTCGCGCTTCTCCTTACTCTGCCCGCCGCATTCGCGCTGGCGCTCATCGCCGAGCCGGTGGTCGCGACCCTGTTCGGGCGCGGCGCCTTCGGCGCGACGGAAATCCGCGCCACCGCGGCGGCGCTCGCGGTCTACGCCACCGGATTGCCGGCCTACGTGCTGGCCAAGGCGCTGACGCCCGCCTTCTACGCCCGCGAGGACACGGCGACCCCGGTCAAGATCTCGGTCGTCTGCATGGCCGCGAACCTGATCCTCAACATCCTGCTGATGGGGCCGTTCCTGCACGTCGGCATCGCAATCGCGACATCGTTGAGCGCGTGGCTCAACGTCCTGCTGCTTGCCCGCGCCCTGATGCGGCGCGGCGACCTGGCGTTCGATGCCCGCCTCAAGGCGCGCGTTGCTCGCCAGGCGGGCGCGGCGGTGGCGATGGCCGTGACGCTGATCCTGCTTCTGCCCCTGCTTGCGCGACCGCTCGCGGGCGGCGAGGCTTCGCGCGCCCTGGCGCTCGCGGCGCTGGTGGCGGCGGGCGGGATCGTTTACGCGCTCGCCGCCTGGGGCCTCGGCGCCGCCAAGCCTTCCGAACTGCGCGCGGCCCTCCGTCGTTCCAAGGCTTGACCACCTGACCCGGCGAAGGCCATAACACGGCGCTTTCCTTAGGGGCTCGCACCATGCGGCGCATCTTTTCGGGCGTGCAGCCCACCGGCAATCTGCATCTCGGCAATTACCTCGGCGCGATCCGCAACTGGGTGCGGTTGCAGAAGGATTTCGACGATTGCCTGTTCTGCGTCGTCGATCTGCACGCGGTCACCGTGTGGCAGGAACCGGCCCAGCTCACCGCCAGCACGCGCGAGGTGGCGGCGGCGATGATCGCCGCCGGGATCGATGCCGAGCGCAACATCGTCTTCAACCAGAGCCAGGTGCCGGCGCACGCCGAACTCGCCTGGATCTTTTCGTGCGTCGCGCGCATGGGCTGGCTCAACCGCATGACCCAGTTCAAGGAAAAGGCGGGCAAGGACAAGGAAAACGCCGCGGTCGGCCTGTTCGCCTATCCGGTGCTGATGGCCGCCGACATCCTCGCCTACAAGGCGACCCACGTGCCGGTGGGCGAGGACCAGAAGCAGCACCTGGAACTCGCCCGCGACATCGCCCAGAAATTCAACAACGATTTCGGGGTGTCGTTCTTTCCCGTGGTCGAACCGATGATTTTCGGCGCGGCGACCCGGGTGATGTCCTTGCGCGACGGCAGCAAGAAGATGAGCAAATCGGACGCCTCCGATTATTCGCGCATCAACATGACCGACGACGCCGACGCGATCGCCCAGAAGGTCCGCAAGGCGCGCACCGATCCCCATCCGCTGCCGGAAAACGCCGCCGGCCTCAAGGACCGGCCTGAAGCCGCCAACCTGATCGGCATCTATGCCGCGCTTTCCGACCAGACGCCGGAAGAGGTCTTGAACCGGTTCGGCGGCGAGCAGTTTTCCACCTTCAAGCAGCACCTCGCCGATCTCGCGGTCGCCAAGCTCGGCCCGATTCAGGACGAAATGCGCCGGCTGATGGCCGATCCCGGTCACGTGGACCGGATACTGGCCAAGGGCGTGGAACGGGCCCGCGCGCTCGCCGAGCCGGTTCTGGCCGAGACCAAGCGCATCGTCGGTTTTCTCCATCCCGGATGAGCTTAAACCCCTGACCATACAGTGGTTTTTTGGGATTTTCCGGCGGGCGGCGCTTGAACCAGTCCGGAAAAAGGTCCATGTAGTTGGGACGATCCGCTCGCAACCGGAGGAGTCCGCATGTTCATCCAGACCGAAGTCACGCCCAACCCCGCGACGCTCAAGTTCCTGCCCGGATGCGCGGTCATGCCGGGCGGCGGAACGGCCAACTTCGTCAACGCGGCCGAAGCCGGGCGCTCGCCGCTGGCGAGCCGCCTGTTCGATCTCGAGGGCGTCGCCGGCGTGTTCCTGGGCGCGGATTTCGTTACCGTGACCAAGGAAGGGCGCATGGATTGGGACGCGATCAAGCCCCAGATCCTCGGCGCCCTGATGGACCACTTCGCCTCGGGCAAGCCCGCGGTCGAGGGCGCCGCCGCCGCCGCCGCCGCGGCCGACGATCCGGTCGTCGCCCAGATCAAGGAACTGCTCGACACCCGGGTGCGCCCGGCGGTCGCCCAGGACGGCGGCGACATCATCTTCCGGCGCTTCGAGAACGGCGTCGTCTATCTGCACATGCAGGGCTCGTGCTCGGGCTGCCCGAGCTCGACCGCGACCTTGAAGCACGGGATCGAGAACATGCTCCGCCACTACATCCCCGAGGTTTCGGAAGTCCGCGCCGCGGAGTAGCGCGCACCCCGCCTTGAAAAGGGCCCTTCCCCGGCCGGGGAGGGCCCTTTTTGTTTGTCCATATTGATCAACCGAGGAGATTTTCCATGGCTTGGATCGCGTTGTTTTTCGCGGGCCTGTTCGAGATCGGCTGGGCGGTGGGCCTCAAGTATACGGAGGGGTTCACCCGCCTCGCGCCCTCGGCGCTGACGATCGCGGCGATGGTCGCGAGCCTTTGGCTGCTCGCGGTCGCCCTCAAAAGCCTGCCGCTCGGCACCTCGTACGCGGTTTGGACCGGCATCGGCACGGTGGGTACCGCCGTCCTCGGCATTGTCCTGTTCGGCGAATCGACCGACCCATTGCGACTTCTTTGCATCGGCCTGATCGTTATCGGTATTGCGGGCCTCAAGGTCGTGACGCCCGGATGACGCCCCCAGTTGGGGTATTTCCCGTATGGCGCCGAATTCGGACCTTGGTTTAAGCCCAATAATTTCGATAATCTTCAATAAATTCAGTAAAATTTTGGACACAATTAATGTGTCACGTCAGATATGATCATGCCAAAAAATGTTATATATCAAATTGTTAATGCTATATGATGATATTTTAATATTTATTTTAGAAAACGGTTTATTTTATCCTATTAACAATTTGATCTTGCGTTTATTTTTCCTGTCCGATTTTGCTGCGTTGCAAAAAAGTGTTGATCCCGGCCGCGACTTGGCTTATTTCCCCGTCAACTAATTGATCCGTTAACGGCGTCATGCGAGCCGGCCAAAACGCCGTATTTAGACCCTGGGATGGCTTCGACCTACTACGAGTAGTGTGAACTACAAGTTTTTAAGGCCGAGACTTTGTCAGGGTGGATCGGAATGTATCCGAAGGCTGGCGCACGAAAATTCTCCAAACGCCAACCCAGGCCGGCAACGGTAACGACCGGCTCTGTCCGCGCGCTCTGGAAAAAAACGTCCCTGAGCCGAATCTCGCAGGGGCTTTCCCTCCTCTACCTCGGGTCCCTGGTCGCGATCCTGGTCGCCGCCGCCTGGTCGATCCCGCCGCGCCTGTCCGCCCCGTCCTCCACCGTCAAGCCGTCCCCCACCGTCAAGATCGTTCTTCCCGTCAGCGCGCCGGTACCGGCGGCGGTCGCGCGCGTGACCGAGGAGCCCCTGCCGCCGCCCGGGTCCGCGCCCGCGCCCTTCGGGTACGCGAGCCTGGTCGAGGCGTTCGACCAGCTCGGCTACGCGTTTCCCCTGATCGGCGACGGCGCGACCGGCGTGCCGCGCCTGATCCTGGCGTCGCTGCCGCACGACCTGGCCGAGGTCCCCGAAAACGCCGAGCGCAAGGCGATCTTCTTCCGCGCCGTGTTGCCGCTTGTCCTTCGGGTCAACGAGGAGATTCTCGCCGAGCGCAAGAAGCTCCTCGACATCCGCGCCCGGCTTCGCGCCCACCATCACGTCACCCAGGCCGAGCGCGCGTGGCTCCAGGCTATGGCCGAGCGTTACGAAACCACGCCCGGCGACATCGAGCAGCTGGTCAAGCGGATCGACGTCATTCCGCCCTCGCTCGCGCTCGCGCAAGCCGCGGAGGAAAGCGGGTGGGGTTCGTCGCGATTCGTGCGCGAGGGCAACGCGCTGTTCGGTCAATGGGTCATGGTCGACGAGGGTCACCAGCTGCCGCTGATGCGCGACGAAGGCCGCACCCACCGGGTGGCCAGCTTCGCGAGCCTGCTCGATTCGACCCGCGCCTACGCGCGTAATCTGAATTCGCACAGGGCCTATCGCGAGTTCCGCGACGCGCGCGCGGCGGCGCGCGCCGAAGGGCGCGCCGCGAGCGGTTTCGAGCTCGCGCAGCACCTCGGACGCTATTCGCAGCGGGGCGCGGCGTATGTCCACCGCATCCGCGGGCTGATCGTGGTCAACGAATTGCGCGAGCTCGACGGCGCCCAGCTCGATGCGCGCGAAGTGCGCTTGAGCGACGACCGGCCGATGGCCGGCCTCGGCTATCTCTCCTTCTTCTAGCTCTTCACGTAGAACTGCCGCCCGAACCAGTACCAGCGCCCCTCGCCGGCGGGGAGCGTGCAGTTGATCCGCGTCCGTCCCTTAGGGAAGGGATTGGCGAAGCGCGCCTCGATCCGCGTTTCGCCGAGCCGTTCGATCTTTCCCACGCCCTCGTGCGAGGCGTGGCAGACGATTCGCTCGATTCCTTCGACCTTCCGCGTCAACGTGAACCCGAACGCGGGCGGATTGGGGCGCCCGACCAGGGGATCGAGCGGCGTGAGTTCGGCGATCGGCAATGCGATCGTGTTGACCACTTGGCGGAAACGCTTGGCTTCGCCCCACTGTTCGTTGAAGGCGAAACGGGGAAGGTAGAATTTTTCGACCGGATTATTGGCGATGTCCCGCCCGAGCGCGCCCGAATGCTGGCCGAATGCCGCGACGAAACCGGCGTTCTTGACCGCCTCGATCGTCTCCCGGCTGGCCTCGCCGAAGGGATAGGCGAACAACGCAGGCTTGCGGCCGAGCCGTTCTTCCCACACCTTCGCCGCCCGCTCGATTTCGGCGCGCGCGGTCGCCGCGTCGGCATCCGCCATATGGAGATGCGAGGCGGAATGGTGGCCGATGTCCACCAGCGGGTCCTTGGCCAGCTCGCGGATCTGGTCCCAGGTCATGTAGCCGCGGATCGGCTGATGGTGGTAGTCGGTCGCGGTGAAGAGCGTGAACGGCAGCCCCGCCTTCTTGAAGCGCGGCCAGGCCTCGGCGAATACCGATACGAAACCGTCGTCGATGCTGATGCCGACCGCGCGTTCGGGCAACGGCCGGCCGGCCTGGAGATCCTCGACGATTTTCCGCACCGGCAGCACGGCGTAGCGCCCGCTCGTCAATTCGCCGATGTGGTCCTCGAGCTGGGCCAGCGTGGTATTGGTCGAGGGGTATTTGTCCTCGCCGAAGCGGTGGTACATGACGATCACCGCCGAATCGGCGGCGCGCGCTTCGAACGCCGAAAAAATCGCCGGCGCCAGCACGGCTTGGATCGCGATCAGACCCGAGAGAATCGGAACGGCGAGAATGCGCGGCACGGCTTCAGAGTTCCGCCAGGGCCCGGCGATGCAGGTCGGCGCTGTCCTTGCCGTAACAGCAGAAAACGACGCCGATCAACCCGGAATGGCGCGCGAGCGATTGCGCGACCGCGCGCACGGCGATGCCCGCCGCGCGTTCGGCGGGAAAACCGTAGATGCCGGTCGAGATGGCGGGGAAGGCCACGGTGGCGAGCTGATGCCCGGCGGCGAGCCTGAGAGATTCGCTGTAGCACGAGGACAGCAGCGCGTCCTCGTTCTCATTGCCGCCTTTCCAGATCGGCCCGACCGCGTGGATGACGTAGGGCGCCTTTAGGTTGTAGCCCTTGGTGATGCGCGCGCCGCCGGTCGGGCAAGGGCCGACTTCCGCGCACACTTCGGCGAGAAGCGGGCCGGCCGCGCGGTGAATGGCGCCGCAAACGCCGCCGCCGGGCGCGAGTTGCTCGTTGGCCGCGTTGACGATCGCGTCCACATCGAGGGTGGTGATGTCGCCTTCGACGACTCCCATGCGATCGATAGACATGGGATAAATATAGCATTCTCGCGCATTCCGGGTAGTGCCGCCTGGATTTTCGGCCCAACGGGGACATATCCTTGCCCCGGCAACCTTTTGGGAGGATCGCTCGTGAAACGCTGCGCCTGGGCCGGGGACGACCCCCTCTACGTCGCCTATCACGACACCGAATGGGGCGTGCCGGCGCGCGACGATGACCGTCTGTTCGAGTTCCTGATCCTCGAGGGCGCACAGGCGGGCCTGAGCTGGATCACGGTCTTGCGCAAGCGCGAGAATTACCGGCGCGCGTTCGACGGCTTCGATCCGGAAAAGATCGCCCGCTACGGCAAAAGCAAAATAGCGCGCCTGATGCGGGACGCAGGCATCGTGCGCAACCGATTGAAGATCGAAGGCGCCATCGCCAACGCGCGCGCGTTCCTGGATGTGCGGGACGAATTC
>VGZQ01000028.1 GCA_016872535.1 Rhodospirillales bacterium
GATCGCCCGCTACGGCAAAAGCAAAATAGCGCGCCTGATGCGGGACGCAGGCATCGTGCGCAACCGATTGAAGATCGAAGGCGCCATCGCCAACGCGCGCGCGTTCCTGGATGTGCGGGACGAATTCGGGAGTTTCGCCCGCTACATGTGGGATTTCGTCGACGGCCGCCCGATTCAGAACCGCTGGAAGACCCTGCGCCAGATTCCCGCTGCCACGCGCGAATCGGACGCCATGAGCAAGGACATGAAAAAGCGCCGGTTCAAGTTCGTCGGCTCGACCATCTGCTACGCCCATATGCAGGCCTGCGGCATGGTCAACGACCACCTGGTCGATTGCTTCCGCCACCGCGAGGTCGCGCGGGCGAATCCCCGCGCGCAATATTAAATTCTGCGCCTCTATCGGGGCGCGCATGGGGTGTTGAAGGTCCGGGAGTCGCGGAATTCCGCCGTTCCTTGCGAACCCTTCATTGCAAGATTGGGAAGTTCAAATCCTCTCGTCGGGACCGTATAATGACCGCCGAATTGACGGCGACGGATTTAAGGTCATGAACGAAATCGTCTTTCAGGTGGAGGAAGCCCCCGAGGGGGGGTTCACCGCCCGCGCGCTCGGCGCTTCGATCTTCACCGAGGCGGATACCTTGGATGCTCTGCGCGCGGCCGTGCGCGACGCCGTCGCCTGTCATTTCGATCCGGCCGAGCGGCCCGGAGTCATTCGCCTGCATTTCGTCCGCGACGAACTCCTCACGGCATGAGGCTTCCCCGCGATTTGAGCGGGGACACCCTCGCCCGATCCCTCCGGCAATTCGGATACGAAACCACTCGCCAAACCGGAAGCCACCTGCGGCTAACGACGCACCGGGGCGGCGAACATCACATCACAATCCCCCGCCATGCCGCGCTTCGCGTCAATAACTCAATTTTTCTATGGAACTAGGTGTTGTTGTCTCATTGATCGAATTGATCAGATTATTTGCGAACAATTTTCTCGATCAGCAAGGACCTTTCAATCCAATAAATAGATTTCCAACAATGTCTAAATTCTAGCCGCCTGGAATCGATATGCCCCTTCGATAAATGGCATCGCCTGCATTAGTTCGGCCGTAGTGGTAATCTTGATTCGAAGTTTTAAATCCCTCCAGCCATGAGATTCGGGAATTGTTGTTGTAATGCTGGTCGGATCTGGAACACTAACATCGATTAGATGTAATATGATCGCTGATCGCTGAACTTTAACTTCCAGAAAAACTTTACCACCGGGAAGTTTATAAGCGATCCGTTGGCCGGGAGTACAGATTTCTGCTTCACCCAAGCGGTTATCCAATTTAATTATATCTTGCCGAAGCTGATATAATAATTGCCGTCTGGCTTCGTCAGTATACGAAGCGTGATCGTTAAAAGTGACGGAGGATTTAGGAGAAATGCGAGGTTTCACGCGATTCGAATTTCCCGGTGCAATTATTTTCAATTCTCCCGTATCGCTTTCTCGATCTTTTAGTTCCATTGATTGATCAAAGGAATACGAGAACTCTTCTGGCTTTTCAATTTTTCCAATCTCCTTTGCCACCTCGCTGATCACTTTAATCGCCGTTTTTAATGGAATCACAAAAAATTCACGATTAGTCGAAGAGCGAAAGGACGAAAGTTTCTGATGAACCAAGCGTTCGGCTTTTTCACAATCAACTACTTGTTCTTCATAAAGGACTTCGAAATTTTGAGGCACGCCTGTGGCAGAAGAAATTTCTGCCGCCCGAAGCTCAGGAGTCTTCGTGGTTTTCCCGATCTTGTAATGATCTTTTTGAAAGGCTCGATTAAATAAAATATAGATATAGCCCTCAGACATTATGGCATCCCTAAAACTCGTCCTGTATTAAATACACGGTGGGAATTTTTCTATTTATTGCAATTTTATTCGATAGCAGCAAGCCCTCACCCCCTTCGGCGACCAGCGGCGGATTGTCCACCAGAGCAGGACGAGGCCGCACCGCGCGGCTCGAACCCGCGCGCGCCTTAAGGTCGGCCGTCGCCCCGTCTCCTGCTCCCCGTTGCCTAAGTGGTACCGCCGGGAGTATCATAGATTATGACCCGGGCGTGGAAGACGCTGGCCGCCATGCGGGCCAACCCCAAGGCGGATTGGCGCATGGCGGAACTGGAAACCGTCGCCACGGCCGTCGGCGTTTCCGTCCGCAAGTCGGGCGGAAGCCATGTCGTCTTCCGCGCGCCGACGGGGGCAAAGTTGACGGTACCGGCGCGCCGTCCGATCAAGCCCGTCTATGTCCGCCTGTTTGTCGCCTTCATCGAGGAAGCCGCAGGAGTCCGAAATGGCTAGAGGCCCCGAATACCCCTTCGTCATCACGCCGCTCGAACGCGCGGACGGCGGGGGGTACCTGATCGAGTTTCCCGACCTGCCCGGCTGCGTTTCCGACGGCGAGACGCCCGAGAAGGCCATCGCCAGCGGTCGCGCGGCGGTGCGCGCCTGGATCGCCGCCGCCAAGGCGCATCGCGATCCTGTGCCGCCGCCGTCGGCGCGCGCGACCTATAGCGGCAAGTGGCAAATCCGCATGGCGCGGTCGCTGCACCACCGGCTGGCGGAGCGCGCGAAGGCGGAAGGCGTCAGCCTGAACGTGTTCGCCACCACCATCCTCGCCGAGGCCCTGGGTCGCCCGGCGCGCTCGCGCCAAGACCGGAAGATCCGGCGCGCGGGCGAATCGTCGCGCGAAGGCGCGCCTACCGGCGCGACGCGCGCATAAAATAATGCGCCTCTATCGGGGCGCGCGGCCTGAGCGTGCCTACCCCTTCGGCGGCCAGCGGCGGATCATCCACCAGAGAAGAACGAGTCCCGGCAGCGCCGCCAGCGTCGAGACGACGAAGAACCACGTCCACTCCATCCGGTCGGCGAGCCAGCCCGCGCCCGAGGACATGGCGGTGCGCGAAAACGCCATCAGCGACGTCAGCAGCGCATACTGGGTCGCGGTGTAGGCGCGGTTGCAGAGGCTGGAGAGATAGGCGACGAACGCCGCCGTGCCCATGCCGGTGGTCACGTTCTCGACCGCGATGGTGACGGCGAGCATGGCGAGATCGCGCCCGACCCAGGCCTGGACCACGAACACCAGGTTGGACGCCGCCATCAGGATGCCACACGCGAACAGGCCCCACATCAGGCCGGTGCGCGCGAGCAGGATGCCGCCCAGGAATCCTCCGCCCAAGGTCGCGGCGACGCCGAACACCTTCACCACCTCGGCGATCTCGGTCTTGGTGAAGCCGATGGTGCCGAGGAAGAACGGCATCTTCATCACCGCCAGCACCTGGTCGCCGAATTTGTAGAGGAGAATGAAGGCGAGAATCGCGAGCCAGCCTTCGCGCTTGGTGAAATCGGCCAAGGGCGCGATGGCGGCGACGTGGAACGAGCCCAGGAACGCGCGCAGCGTCTTCGCGCCCTCGGGAATTCGGCGGGCGAGCCATGCCGGCGGTTCCACGGCGACCTTCGGCGGTGCGGGCGGTTCCGGGTTCGCGAGAATGGCGACGACGCCGACCCCAACCGCGGCGGCCATGACCAGAAACGCGGTTTCCCACGGCACCAGATCCGCCAGCACCAGGCCGCCCGCCGCGCTCGCGAGCTGGCCGACGCGCCAGCCGAACACGGCGGTGGCGGCGCCGGCGGCGAAGCGGCGCTCGTCCAGCACCTCGACCCGGTAGGCGTCGACCACGATGTCCTGGGAGGCGGACGCGAACGCGACCAGCAGCGCCAAGGCCGCCACCGTCCACGGCGCCGCCTTGGGATCGGGAACGCCGAGGGCGAAGATAACAACGAATAGCAGGAATTGCGTCGCCAGCACCCAGGCGCGCCGGCGGCCGAGCGCCGCCGACAGAAACGGCAGGCGCGCGTGGTCCATCAACGGCGCCCATACGAATTTGAGCGAATAAGGAAGGCTCACCAGCGCGAACAGGCCGATGGCGGTCTTGCTCAGGCCGGCTTCGACCAGGCGCGCGGTCAAGGGTTCCGCCAGCACGCCGAACGGAAGGCCGCTCGAAAACCCGAGAAACAGCAAAGACAGCACGCGCCGGTCGGCGTAGACTCTAAGCGCGTCGGTCCAGCCGGGTCGGGAAACGGCTCCGCTCACGCGCGCGCCCCCGCGGGTGCGAGCAGTTCGTCGGCCGCCGCCAGCGCCGACGCCATCGGAATTTGGGCGATGCAGGGAAAGGCCGCGCCACGTTCACGTTCGCGCGTGCAATTCCAGAAACAGTGGTAGCACTCGAGCGGAACGCTCAAGAAGCGCGCGGTCGCGGGCGTGAGTTCCTTCGGATACGGCACGAATTCGCCGAAATGCCCGCCGCCCACGAACACCACCGTCGGCCGGCCGAGCGCGATGGCGAGGTGCGCCGGGCCCGAATCGTTGCTGACGACAAGCCGGGCGCTCTTCATCAAATCCATCAGGCGGGAAAGCCCGGTCTTGCCCCGCCAGTCATGGATGCCGGGTTCGGCGAGGAGGCGCGCGAATTCGGGATGGTCGGCGTGCGCCGGAGCCAGGCCGACGAACACGCAAGCGAGGCCCCTGTCGCGCAAGGCGCGCGCCAAGGCGACGTAGGACTCGATCGGCCAGCGCCGGCCGGGTTCGTTGGCGCCGGCGTTGAAGAGCGCGTAGGCGCGGGAGCCGTCGAGCGGCGCGGGCAACGGTTCGCCCCGCCACGCGATGCGGGGAATTTGGGGCGCGATGGCGCGCCCCGCGATCGCCGAGACGAAACGGAAATGCCGGACGATCTCATGGTCCGGATAGGCGCCGGTATCGACGACCCGGGAGGCGTAACTCAGATAATAGCGGTATTCGGCGCGGGTCTTTTCGCTGACGTAAGGATAGGACATCGCCGCCTCGGGCGCGGCCGAGACGTAGGCGAGCGCGTCCGCCATCAGCGCGCGGCGGAAAAAGGCGTCGACCGCGACCGCGCGCGCGTTGATCCGCCGCACCTTGAGCGCGGTCAAAAACCGGTACAACGGGCGGCGCGCGAAGCGATGCTCGTCGATGGTGACGACGCGGTAGCCTTCGAACACCTGCGGCGCGATCTCGCGCCAACTGGCGCAACCGAGCACGGTGATTTCGGATGGCGCGACGCCGAACGCATCGGCGTAATGGTCGAGGGCCGCGCGGAACAGCACCATGTCGCCGATGCCGTCCATGCGCACGACCAGAAGCCCGCGCTTTTCGCCGCCAACCGGGAAATGCCGCGCGATCCAATCGAGAAAACGGAATATCCGCCAGCGCCGGCGCATGCCCGCGGGCGCCAGGCGCCAGAAGGGCGAGACGCGGAACGATTCCGCCGGCAATACGCGCCCGATTCCCTGCCCGTCGATCGCGCTCGGCGCCATGCCCCGTCCTTCCCGAATCGCGATTATACGGCGCGAAAGGCCGCGCGGGGAGGTCCGTCGCGCGGCGATTGCGCCTATTCGGCGCGGTATTTCTGGAGCAGTTCGGTCAGCAGCCGCGACGTTTCGGTCATGTGCTGTTCGAGCAGGCTGACGACCGCGTTGGCGTTGCGCACCTTATAGGCCGCCAGGATCGCCCGATGCTCGGCCTGCGCCTGCTTGCGATAGTCGGAACCGGTGATCAGCACCCGGATGAAACGGTCGATCCGGGCGTCAAGCGTCTCGATCATGGTCGAAAGACGCGGGCGGGCGGCGCGCTCGTAAAGAGTGGAATGGAAGCGCCAATTCAATTCCATCCAGCGCGCGACATCGTCGGTGCGTTCGGAATCCTTCAGCGCCCTGTCCGCGCGCGCGAAAATATCCGCGTCCGCCAAAGGCAGCGCCCAGCGCACCGCCTGGGTTTCGAGGACGCAACGGATTTCGAGCAACTCGCGCGCCTCTTCCGGAGACAGGTCGCTCACCGTCGCGCCGCGATTGGGCCGAAGGGTGACCAAGCCTTGCGCCGAAAGATGGCGCAAAGCTTCCCGCACCGGGATATGGCTGACGCCGAAGCGTTCGGCGATGGCGTCCTGGCGGAGCGGACTTCCGGCGGGAAGCCCGCCGCCGAGAATTTCGTCGCGCAGAGATTGCGCGATCCGGTCGGCGGCGGACAGCGAATGGTTGGGCTGAGATTCGGACGACATGGTTGAATCGTATATAAAATCGCCTCTTAAAGCGAGAGGCTGGGATTTGAGCCACAAAAACAGAAGATTATCTTTGTTTATATAACCAATTGATGAAAAACATATAATTATGTCGATCCCGCGCCGAATCCGTTAGGCGGGCAAATTTATTTAATATATGATTTTTCTCGTTCGGGCGAAGGAAGCGTCGAACATCCGTGCCCGGATTCAACGCAGAGGAGGACCGCATGATCACCGCCATCGTCCGCTACAAGCTGCCGGCGTCGATCGGCTACGACGAATGCCGCGCGCATTTCCACAAGATCGCGCCCAACTTCAGGACCGCCAAGGGGCTCATCAGCAAGCACTTCATCTGGCGCGAAAACGGTACCGCCGGCGGCGTCTATCAATGGGAATCGCTCGCCGACGCCAAGGCGTTCTATTCCGGCCCGTGGCTGAAGGGCATTCTCGATCGCTACGGCCAGTATCCGGAAATCGAGTACTACGAAGTGTTCGCGCTGACCGACAATTCGAAGGGCAGCGTGGAAAAATTCGAGGACCCAGCCCACGCCGCGCAACGCAAGGCATCCTGAAAAATCGCCGATTCATAAAGATTCAACCAATCCAGGGAGCATTCCATGATCAAGCGACGTTCATTCATCAAGCACACCGCCACCGCCGCAGTCGCGGCGGCCGGGGCGGCCGCCTTTCCCAAGCCGGCGCTCAGCCAGGGACGGATGGAATGGCGGATGGTGACCGCCTGGCCGAAGGGCCTGCCCGGCCTCGGCTCCGGCGCCGACCGGCTCGGCCAACGCATCACCGCCATGTCGGGCGGGCGGCTTTCGATCCGCGTGTTCGCCGCCGGCGAACTGGTGCCCGGCCTGCAGACCTTCGAGGCGGTGCAAAGCGGCACCGCCGAGATGGGCCATGACACGCCTGGATTCCATCTCGGCAAAAACCGCGCGTTCGCCTATTTCTTCGGCGCGCCGTTCGGCATGTCCTACTCCGAACACGTCGCGTGGCTCGATCACGGCGGTGGCCAGGCCCTGTGGGACGAACTCAGCGCGCAATTCGGCATCAAGAGTTTCGCCATCGGCAACATCGGCACGCCGCCTTTCGGCTGGTTCAAGAAGGAACTGAAGACGGCCGACGATTTCAAGGGCATCAAGATGCGCATGCCCGGCATCGGCACCGAGATGATCCGCCGGCTCGGTGCGGTGCCGACCCTGATGGCGCCCGGCGACTTGTTCCCGGCATTGCAGGCGGGCACGTTGGACGCGACCGACTTCACCGGCCCGGCCAACGACATGGCGCTCGGATTCCACCAAGTCTGCAAGTTCGTCTACTGGCCGGGGATCCAGAAGCCGGGCGCGGTTCAGCAGGTCGTCATCAAGAAAGAGAAGTACGACGCGCTGCCGAACGACCTCAAGGAAGTCGTCAAGATCGCCTGCCAGGCCGCGCACCAGGACATGCTCGCCGAATACAATTGGATCAACGCCAAGGCGGCGAAGGTCCTGCGCGAAAGTCACTCCGTCAAGTTCCTGACCTTGCCGAACGATCTTCTGGTCGCGCTCGGCAACACCGCCGGACAGCTCTTGATGGAGGAGCGCGAGAAGCTCGATCCCCTCGGCAAGAAGATTTGGGAATCCTACTTCAAGGCGCGCACGGACCTGATGGCGTTGAGCGACAACGCCGATCGCGGGCTCTACAACGCGCGCTTGCTGAACATCAAATACCCGACCTGACCCGGCGCACGTGACTTCGACCGGGATTCTCGCGCGGCTTGCCGCCCGACTCGACGTCTTCACGGCGTGGGTCGGGCGGATCGTCGCCTATCTGTGCGTGGCGACGGTATTGATCTGCTTCGCCAACGTCTATCTGCGCTACGCGCTCGGCGTCGGATTCGTCTGGTTGCAGGAATCCTACATCTGGACCCATTGCGCCGCGATCATGTTCGGATCGTCCTACGCGATCCTTCAAGGCGGTTTCGTGCGCGTCGACATGTTCTACAACCGCATGAGCGCGCGAGGCAAAGCGTGGGTCGATCTGTTCGGCACGATCGCGTTCCTGGCGCCGTTCCTGCTGATGATGATGTTTTCCGGTTGGTCGTTCTTCCTGGCTTCCTGGAAAATGAACGAGCGCTCGGCCTACGAAAGCGGGCTTTCGGGTGTCTACCTGCTCAAGGGCACGATCCTGATATTCGCGTTTCTGGTCGGCGTGCAGGCGCTCGCCATCATGCTCCGCTCCGTGCTCACGCTGCTGGACCGCGCGCCGGCCGCCAAGCCGGCCGGGTCGCCCGAGAGGACCTGAACGGGGCCGGCCATGAGCACCATCCTGATCGGCGAAATCCTCTCGGTCGCGATGTTCGTCGGTTTGATCGGCGCACTCATGCTCGGCTATCCGATCGCTTTCACGCTGCCCGGGGTCGCGCTCGTGTTCGCGTTGATCGGTTGGGCGTTCGGGGCTTTCGACCTCACCTACTTCAACGCGCTGCCGCTGCGCTATTGGGGCATCAACACCAACGAAGTGCTGATCGCGGTGCCGCTGTTCATCATCATGGGGGTGATGCTGGAACGATCGCGCCTCGCGGAAAACCTGCTCACCACCATGGGCGAGCTGTTCGGCGAACTGCGCGGCGGACTCGGCATTTCGACCATTATCGTCGCCACCTTGCTCGCCGCCTCGACCGGGATCGTCGGCGCGACCGTGGTCACCATGGGTCTGATCAGCCTGCCCGCGATGCTCAAGGCGGGTTACGACAAGCGCCTCTCCACCGGCCTGATCTGCGCCTCGGGCACGCTCTGCCAGATCGTTCCGCCGTCCACCATCCTCGTGTTCCTCGCCGTCATCCTGCAAAGCGCCCACAGCCAGGCGCAGATGGCCAAGGGCAACTTCAACCCGACCACGCTCTCGGTCGGCGATCTGTTCGCCGGGGCGTTTTTTCCCGGCTTGGCACTGGCCGGGCTTTATATCGTCTGGGTCGCGCTCAATGCCCTCTTCCGACCGGCGAGCGCGCCCGCCCTCAAGCTTACGGCCGAGGAAAAGCGCGGGCTCGGCGGCCGGGTGGTGGTGGCGCTGCTGCCGCCTTTGATGCTGATCGCGGCGGTGCTGGGTTCGATCATCGCCGGGGTCGCGACCCCGACCGAGGCGGCATCCGTCGGCGCGATCGGCGCGGTTCTGCTCACCCTGGTCAAGATTCTCTCCGAGCATTTCGCCAAGCGTCTAGCGGCCGAAGCGGTGCAGCACGGCCTATTCTGGTTCTGGGTCGCGTTCTTCGCCTTGACCATCGGCCTTGCCCTGTTCGCCGGCGCGTTCGGGGTTTTGACGCTCGCCGTCGTCGGTCTGACCGGCGGCATCGCGGCCGCGACCGTCATCCCCGAAGTTCGCCGCCAGTTCTACAACATCCTCGACGAAGTCAGCCGTTCGAGTCTGGTCATGACCGCGATGGTGTTCGTGATCTTCATGGGCGCGAGCGTGTTTTCGGTCGTCTTCACCCGTCTCGGCGGCGAAACCCTGGTCCACCAGTTTCTCGCCGCCATGCCCGGCGGCGTTCACGGCGCGCTGTTCATCGTCATGCTGGTGATGTTCGTGCTCGGCTGCTTTCTCGATCCGTTCGAGATCATCTTCGTCGTGGTGCCGATCGTCGCGCCGGTCCTGCTCAAGATGGATGTCGATCCGATCTGGTTCGCGGTTCTGATCGGGATCAATCTTCAGACCAGCTATCTCACCCCGCCGTTCGGTTTTTCATTGTTCTTCCTGCGCGGCGTCGCGCCGCCCGTAGTCACCACCGGCGACATCTATCGCGGCATCGCGCCCTACGTCGCGATTCAGGCGATCGCGCTCGGCATCGTCTGGATTTATCCGCCGCTCGCGCTCTGGCTGCCGAAAGCGATCTACGGCTGAGCAAACGGGTCGCGCTCAGTCCGGGACCGATGGAGCGGCGGGGCGCGCGCGCAACCGCAAGGCTCGCCGGCCGCGGGGCAGGGGCGGCGGTAAACGATCCCCGCAACCGGCGTCAATGCATACGGTCGATAAGAGTTACGCCAAGGCCCGGCCCCTCCGGCACCTTGATGGTCATCGCCTGGTGGTCCCACACGTCCTCGACGATGTCGCGGCGATGCAGCAGGACGCCGGCGAACAGATCGCTGGCGTAGCGGATGTGGCTGGTCGACGCCGCCAGGTGGGCCCCGGCGGCGATTCCGGGCCCGAGTTCCATGTTGCTGCCGACGATGACCGTGAGGTTCGCGGCCTTGGCCACCGCCGCCACCTTGCGCGCCTTGTGGATGCCGCCGACCTTGCCGAGCTTGATGTTGATGATGTCGGCGGCATCGGCGTCGATGATGCGATGCACGTCCTCGAGGCTCATCGCCGATTCGTCGGCGAGGATCGGTACCGGCAGCGCGTGACGCAGCCGCGCCATGCCGGCGATGTCGGCGCTTCGGCAAGGCTGCTCGATCATCTCGAGGTCGTATTCCACGAGCTTACTCAAGAAGCGGATGCCGTGGTCGACGGTATAGGCGGTGTTGGCGTCGATTCGTATCGCGGGCTCCGGCCCAAGCCCGGCACGCAAAAGACGGACCTTCTCATGGTCGTCGCGGTCATTGTGGCCGATCTTGACCTTGAACACGCGGTAGCCTTCCTGGAAGCGCGCCAAGCCTTCGGCCACTGTCTCCCGTACACCCTTGATGCCGATGACCCAGGTGCAGTCGATACGCACGCGCACCTTGCCGCCGATCAATCGATAGACCGGCATGTCGAGCGATTTGCCCATGACGTCGTGGCAGGCGAAGTCGATCGCCGCCTTGGCCGAGCTGATACCGGCCAACTCGGCGTCCATCGCCTCGACGATCGCCTCGATGTCGAAGGGATCATGGCCGACGAGGGTTGGCGCCAAGTAGTTGATGGCGGACAGTATGATATCTCCGGTTTCGCCCATGAAGGCCGGAATCGTCGAAACGGAACCGACGCCGGTGACGCCACCGTCGGTTTCGACGAAGGCCAGAATGTGCTCGCATTCTTCCATCGTCTGGGTGGCGATGGCGAACGGTTCGATCAGCGGCACGCGGACGATGCGTCCGCCGACGCGCGTGATCCTCGGGCTCATGCTTGCCGTCTACGCCGCCCGCGTCCAGACGCGCGGCCACAGGTCCGAATCCAGAGGACCGCCGGCGGGAATGTTCGGCTCCCATAGCATCGGTTGAATGTTGGGGCGCGGATAGTAGACCGCGTCGTCGCCGGCCCAGCGCGTGATGTAGGCGCGCCGGCGCCGGTCCGGGCGCGTGTTGCCGGGCGCGCCGTGTACGGTGAGCGCGTGATGCACGGTGCAATCGCCGGGCTTGAGTTCGTATTGGGCGAACTGAAGTTCGCTCCGCATGTTCTCGATGTCCGGCACCGGCGGAAGGTCTTCCGTGTAACGGCCATCGCCGAGAAAAGCCTCGGCCTTGAAACGCTTGTTCCATCTATGCGAGCCTTTCACGTACTCGACCGCGCCGGTTTCCTTGGTCACGTCGTCGAGCGCGAGCCAGAGCGTGCATACCTGCGAACCGTTCACCGGCCAATAGGTCAGGTCGTGGTGCCACATCGTGCGTTCGCGCGTCTTTGGTTCCTTGATCAGAAACTGGTCGAAAAAAATATTGATCTTCTTCGAACGCATGATGGTGCCGACGATCTCGGCCGCCGGGGAGCCGAAGATGAAGTCCTTGAAGCCGTCGTGGCGCGGCCACAGGAAGGTGTTGTTGTAGAAGCGCCCGCTGTCGCCCTTCTTGGCCAGTTCCTGCTGCATCTTGCCGGGCGTGCTCATGTCCCAATCGGCGAGTTCGCGCAGGCGCTCGATCCAGTCCCGGTCGAACATGTCTTTCAAGAAGATCACGCCGTCGCGATGATAGGCTTCGATCTCTTCCTCGGTGATCGGTCGTGCAAGTGTGCGATTCATTCTTTTTCTCCCTCCTAAGATAATAAGATAAGAAGCGAGGGCCGCGCGATTCTCGGCGCGGCCCCACGCTTTCACATACCGTCTACTCGGCGGCGGCCGACGCCCCCTTCGGCTTGCCGTAGTAGAGATCCAGGGTTGACTTGTCCGACGGCTTGGTAAGCTTGCTGACCACGTACAGCAGGACGAACGAGGCTCCTACCCCCCACAGGTAGGACATGATCTTGAGCGGATTCTTGTAGTAGATGTCGAGCAGGATGTAGGTCAGAAAACCGCCGAAGATCGAGGCGATTGCCCCCCAGGTCGTGGCCCAGCGCCAATAGAGAGCAGCAATGATCGGCACCGCGAACGCAGCGACCACGCCGCCGCCGAAATAGATCACGAGATTGGCAATCAGTTTTGGGGGCTGAAACGCGAGGACGAGCACCAGAATGCCGATGCCACCCGCGACAGCATACGCCAACCGCATCAGAAATACGTCGCTCGCTTTCGGATTGATGTAGCGCTGATAGATGTCCCGCACGATGGTGCCGCTCATCTCCAAGAGGAGCGAGTCGACCGTCGACATCACCGCCGCAAACGGCGCGGCAAGGGCGATGCCGACGAACCATATCGGCAACGTGGCCATGTAGATGTTCGGAATGGCGACGTCGGGCGCGATCCCCGGGAATATGGTTCGGGTGCCGGCGCCCATGTAGAACATGGGCACGTAGAAAATCAGCGCCATGATGCTGCCGATGATCAGGCCTTGATGGATAGTCTTCGAGTTCTTCGCCGCTAGAAACCGGACCGCCGTGGCCGGGTTGGCGACCGCCAGCCAGACCCAGAGAATCCAGAAGGAGATCAACATGCTGGGCGGCAGCCATTCTTTCGGTCCCGGACCGAACACAAGACCGGGATCCTCCGTAAGCAGCTTCGTGGTGATTTTCTCGAAGCCGCCGCCGAAGACGACAAACGCGGGAAACACCATCAGCAGGCCCAATAACATGAAGGCGCCCTGGACGAAGTCGGTCCACGCGACGGCGCGGAATCCGCCAATCACGACGGTAACGGCGACGACGCCGCCGAACAGCAAGACACCAACGTAGTAGGGGACGCCCGACACCGTTTGAAGGATGCGGGCCGCGCCGGCGAATTGACCTATCATGAACGCGATGAAGAATATGATGATCGCGATGGCGGCGCCGAACGAGACCAGCGGGTGGTCGAACCGTCTGCGCAGAACTTCGGTGAATGTCAGGGCGCCGGTCCGATGTCCGATGACCGCCATGCGCTTGCCGATCAGCGCAAAGGTCAGATAGGCCATGGTGATCTGGTTGATGCCCGTCATCACGACGGTCAGCCCGTTTCGATAAGCCAGGCCCGGATAGCCGATGAACGTGCCGGCGGAGGCGAACGTGGCCATGAACGTGAATGCCAGGATCAAGGGTCCGACGGAGCGGCCAGCGACGAAGAATTCATCCATGAACGAGCCGCCGCGCGCCACCGATTCCGCCATTGCCTTGCGCGCCCAGATAGCCACGCCAACCGTGATCACCATGTAGATGGCGAACGGCAGAACGATTTCCAGTTTCATTTGAATTCGACCTCCTGGAAGTGGCGCCGCACGATGTAGACGAGGGCGACAAAGAAGACGATGGCGGGAATGACGCCACCGAACAGGTACCAGCTCGGTAATCCCAGGGGATAGCCGAAGGGGTCGGTCGTCCGGTTGTAGCCAATCAGCAGGAACGTACCGATCATCACCGTCGATTGGACGACCCAGAAGATTAGGATGAATTTTGCTTCGCGCACACAGACGAGGAAACCGGGATCGATGTCCTTGTCTCGCTCGGATGGATTTTCTGCCACGATGGCCTCCTAGATATTGTGATCCGCCAGCAACGCCGGGGTTTGCGCCCGCCGGCGCGGGGGTAAGCTGCCGTTCGGTTCGACGAAGTCTCCGTCAGAGAGACGCCTTTCTTTTCGAGGCGCTGAGTATAATTGTATTTATTTGTATCGTGCACAACGCGATGCGGGTTTTTCCGTTCCGCACCGTCACTGAAGTTCCGTGACCGGCAGCCGGTCCATGCCGTGCTTTTTGGCGTACGCGGCGATGACTCGGATCGCCTCCGTGATACGATCGGCGTTGGTGGAACGGGGTTTGTACTCGGCGAGGATCGCGTCCATTCGAACCCGCGCCCGCGCGTAGGCATCCATGCCGTTCGATTCCTCGAATTCGCGGCGGGTGCCGCGGTCGACGATTTCCGACGGCAGGTGCGCCTCGGTGCGAAACCACTTGAGCGTATGCGGCGCCGACATGAAGCCCTGGGTCGTCGTGCCGCGCTCGAGAATGACGTCCAGCGCAAGCGCCTCCTCCGAGACGTCGATGCCGCGTACCATGCGCTTGGCCATGCCGCATATCTCGTTGTCGAGAAGCAGCTTCTCCGGGCTCATGACGTTGGCGTACTCGACGTTGCCGGAGCCGCGGATCATGTTGATGCCGGCCAGCGCCATCAAGGTGAGCGCGCTGCCCGATTCCTGGCCGGCCTGGTAATCGACCCGCTTGGAATCGGCGCGGCCGGTGTTGGTGGCGCACGGTAGTTTGAGCCGCTTGGCGATCTGGCCGATGCTCGCACCCATCATCACCGCCTCGGGCGAGGCCTGGCAGGCGGTGCCCTTGCGCATGTCCATGATCGACGGGCCGCCACCGAAGAGCAGCCCGTGACCGGGCCGGAAGCATTGACTGACGACAAGCGAGCCAAGATTCTCGGCCGTGTGCTGGACGAGAGTGCCCGCGAGCGTCACCGGCGACGAGCCGCCGGCGAGCGGGATGGGAATCAGCATCGTCGGCAGGTTGTGCTCGGCGCAGTACGCCAGATTGACCGCGACGATCTCGGTGAGCCCGAGCGGCGAGGAAGGATTGAGACCGATCACGGCGATCGGCCGTCTTTCGAGCGCCTCCCGGCCTCCCGCCACCGCGGACAGCAACTCGTGGGTTACGGCGATATCATCGGTGCTAAGCGCGCTGGTGAACAGTGGCTTGGGCGAGAACAACATGCATAGAAAGCTTCGATACGCGGCGGCCACCGGCTTCGCGACATCGTTCACGACCAGCGAGCCGCTGACAAAATCGATGTAATTGCAGCGATTGCCAACTTTGATCAGATCAACCATGTCCTTCGTCATCGCCTGACGGCAACCGCGCACGCGGGTATCGTAGACGTAAGACACCGACGAATCGGGAAGGTAGTGGACGTTGTCGCCGGTCAGCCGTAGCGGTTCGCGGTCGTCCTGGCCGTAGACGGTGATTGCCGCTGGCGTCGTCTTCAGGCAGCGCTCCACGAGGCTTCGCCGCATCATCACGCGGCCGTCGGCGACGGTGGCGCCATCGTGGTCGCCGACGCGTTTCAGCGCGCGTTCGTCGCCGACATGGATTCCGACCTTGTCGAGGACAGCGAAGGCGGCGTCGATAATGCGATCGATCTCGGCATCCTTAAGAAAGGCGAGTCGCTTCACCATGCGGCGTCCTCCGGACAACGTCTCACGCGAGGCCGAGCAAGGCCTTGGCCTTGCGCACGCCGTCGACGGCGTCCGAGCCGTAGGCGTCGGCGCCGATCTCGCTCGCCCAGTCGTCGTTGGCCACCGCCCCGCCGACAATCACCTTGACCGCGTCCCTAAGCGCCGACGCCCGCAGCGCCTCGATGACCTGGCGCTGAACCTCCATGGTCGTCGTCAGCAGGGCGGAGAGTCCGACGATCTGGGGCTTCTCGCGGCGCACGGTTTCGACGAAACGCTCGGTCGGCACGTTGTTGCCGAGGTTGACGACGCGGAACCCGGCGGCGGTGAAGGTCATCGAGACCAGATTCTGGCCGAGATCGTGCAAGTCCCCCTTGACCGTACCAATTACCAGCGTGCCCAGGTTCTTGACCGCGGTGCCCGAGGCATCGATCGCGGGCTTGAGAAGATCCATGGCCTTGCGGAAGATTTCCCCACCCATGACGAGCTCGGGGATGAATTTTTGGCAGGTGGCGAACTCGTCACCCAGCCGATCGAGGCCGCGCATCAATTCGGCGAGGGTGTCGTGGGGCGAGTCCTTTCGCGTGAGACGATCGCGAACCCAATTCAGAACGCCGTCCTCGTCGAGGTCGGCGATCGCCTTCGCCACATCGAAATCGACGTTACCCTGCATGGTGCAGCCCCCCCTTGGTGGTTGACCGGGCCCAGAGAGCGCCGCTGTCGCACGTCACGGCGACCATCCGGCGTACACCGACAGCAATGCTGGGCCTGGACGTATATCAAAACAAGTGACAATTCTTTATATTCAAATATCACGGAAAACGATCGGTAATGAGATTTGATTGCACCTTTGCATCTCCCAGACCACGGGCAAGGTAGTCCATAGGAAAGCGACGGGAACGATGAACCTAAAGCAACTCGAAACGCTGTACTGGATCGGCCGGCTCGGCAATTTTCGAGCAGTCGCCGAACACTTGAACACCACGCAATCCAACGTGTCGATGCGCATCCTGCGCTTCGAGGAATATCTCGGCGAAAGGCTCTTTCATCGCACGTTGGGGATGCCGCGCCTCACGCAAAAGGGGCGTGCGATGATGGATATTGCCGAGCGCGCCGTCGAACTCTCGCTCGATATCCGCCGCGTGTCGGGAATCCCAATGCCCCTCACGGGCACGGTCAAATTGGGAGTCAGCGAGATTATCGCGTTGACCTGGCTGCCAAAGTTCATGACTCGCTTGCAAGGCGCGTTTCCGGGTCTAACCGTCACGCTCGATATGGACTTTACAGACAGCATGCGCCGTAAGCTCGAGAACGGTGACCTCGATCTCATTTTGGTGCCGGGACCGATCGGTCTTCCCGGCATCCGTACGGAATATCTGGGCAGCGTCGCCTATCGCTGGATCGCGGCGCGGAGCCTTCGGCTTCCGCAGCGCTGCTTCTCGGCTTCGGACATCGCACGCTTGTCGATCATTACGCTTCCTCGGACATCGATTCTCCATGCCGTTGCGGAAAAATGGTTTAAAGACGGCAACGCGCGGGCGCCGCGCGTCTATGCATGCAACAGCTTGAGTCTCGTATCGACCCTTGTTGGGAGCGGGCTTGGGATCAGCCTCTTGCCCTACGACATCGTGACGGGTCTCGTGAATCGGCGGCGGGTAAAGGCGCTCGATACGATGCCAGCAATGGTGCCCATTAAATACTATGCCGCCTACGTCGCGTCCAAGGACGACACTATAATCCAGACCATCGCCAAGCTCGCGCGGCGCGCCAGTACCCTTCCCAACAGACCGGAGATAACAATTCTTCCAAGGAAATAATCGTTCTTCCGAGCCAGCGGCGCGTCGGGCCGCTCGCGCTCTGGCTGCCGAAAGCGATCTACGGCTGACTTAAGCGTCCGCGGCCGCCTCGGCCGCGCGTTCCGCCCTCTTGCGCGCGTTGGGATCGAGCAGGCGCTTGCGCAGCCGGATGCTCCTGGGCGTCACCTCGACCAGCTCGTCGTCGGCGATGTAGGTGATCGCGTCTTCCAGCGTGAGGCGCCGGGGCGGCGTCAGGCGGATGGCGTCGTCCTTGCCGGCGGCGCGGATGTTGGTGAGCTGCTTGGTCTTGAGCGGATTGACCTCGAGGTCGTTGTCGCGGCTGTGCTCGCCGACGATCATGCCGGCGTAGACCTTGACCCCGGGATCGACGAACAGCGCGCCGCGCCCCTCCAGGTTGTTGAGGGCGTAGGCGACCGTTTCGCCGGTGGCGTTGGAAATCAGCACGCCGTTGCGCCGCCCGGGAATCGCCCCCCGCCACGGCCCGTAGCCGTGGTAAAGGCGGCTCATCACGCCGGTGCCGCGGGTTTCGGTCAGAAACTCGCCGTGATAGCCGATCAGACCGCGCGACGGCGCCAGGAACGAGAGCCGCGTTTTACCGCCGCCCGAGGGGCGCATTTCGCGCAACTCCGCCTTGCGCACGCTCATCGCCTCGACCACGATGCCGGCGAAGGCCTCGTCCACGTCGATCAATACTTCTTCCATCGGTTCCAGCTTCTGGCCGTTGTCCTCGCGGATCAGCACGCGCGGGCGGCTGATGGACAATTCGTAGCCCTCGCGGCGCATGGTCTCGATCAGGACGCCCAACTGCAATTCGCCCCTTCCTGCGACTTCGAACGCTTCCGCGTCGGCGGTTTCGCGCACGCGGATGGCGACGTTGCCCTCGGCCTCGCGCCAAAGCCGCTCGCGGATCTGGCGCGAGGTGACCTTGGAACCTTCCTGTCCGGCGAAGGGCGAATCGTTGATGGAAAAAGTCATGGCCAGCGTCGGCGGATCGACCGGCTCGGCGTGGATGGGCGTATCGACTTCGAGGGCGCAGACAGTGTCGGCCACACTCGCCGTCGAAAGGCCGGCGATGGCGACGATGTCACCCGCTTCCGCGCGCTCGGCCGCGTCGCGCCGGAGCCCGCGAAAGAGCAGCAGCTTGGTCAGCCGCGCCCGTTCGATCTCGCGGCCGTCGCGGGCGAGCGCCTTGACCGTCGTGTTGGGCGCGACCGAGCCCGATTGAATCCGCCCGGTGAGCACGCGCCCGAGGAACGAATCGTATTCGAGGGTGGTGACGAGCATGGAGAACGGCTTGTCCGGCTCCACCTTGGGCGGCGGCACATGGGCGACGATGCGATCGAACAGCGGCGCGAGATTCTCGCCCTTGGTCGCGGAATCCGTGCTCGCCCAGCCGTCGCGCCCGACCGCGTAGAGAACCGGAAAATCGAGCTGTTCCGGGCTCGCGTCCAGGGCCACGAACAGATCGAAAATCTCGTTCAGCACTTCGTCGACGCGCGCGTCGGGGCGGTCGACCTTGTTGATGACGACGATGGGCTTGAGCCCGAATTTGAGCGCCTTGGCGGTGACGAACTTGGTTTGCGGCATCGGCCCCTCGGCCGCGTCGACCAGCAGCAGGGCGCCGTCGACCATGCCGAGAATCCGTTCGACCTCGCCGCCGAAATCGGCGTGGCCGGGCGTATCGACGATGTTGATGCGCACGTCGCCCCACAGGACCGAGGTGCACTTGGCGAGAATGGTGATGCCGCGCTCGCGTTCCAGGTCGCCGGAATCGAGCGCCCGTTCGGCGACCTTCTGGTGGGCGCGGAATGCCCCGCTCTGGCGGAGCAGCGCGTCGACCAACGTCGTCTTGCCGTGGTCGACGTGCGCGATAATGGCGATGTTGCGAAGTTTCATGACCGGCGGCGGAGCGGCAAAATTTCTAGAGCGCGCCGAGACGATCGGCGATCAGCGCCTTGAGCGGCGCCTCGGGCCGGGCGCCGAAATGCCCGATGGCCTCGGCCGCGGCGATGGCCCCGGCGCGCGCGGCGCGGGCCAGACCGAATCCGTGGGTGAAGCCGTAAAGGAATCCGGCGGCGAAGGCGTCGCCCGCGCCGGTGGTGTCGACCACCTTCGCGACCGGCTCGGCGTCGATCACGTGAACCTCGTCGCCCGCGATCACGACCGCGCCCTTGGCGCTGCGGGTCAGCACCGCGACCTGGCAGTGGCCGCGAACCTTTTGCAAGGCGTCGTCGAACGCCGATACCTGATAGAGCGATTTGATTTCTTCCTCGTTGGCGAACAGAAGATCGACGTGCCGCTCGACCAAATCCCGGAAATCGGCGCGGTGGCGGTCGACGCAGAAAGGATCGGAGAGCGAGAGCGCCACCAGCCGGCCGGCGTCGTTGGCGGCCTTGGCCGCCTTGCGGAACGCTTCCTTGGCGGCGGGCGGATCCCAAAGGTACCCTTCCAGGTACACGATCTTGGAATCCGCGATCATCCCGACGTCGATGTCCTCGGGCGCGAGGCCGACCGACGCGCCGAGAAACGTCTGCATGGTGCGTTGCGCGTCCGGGGTAACGAAAATGAGGCAGCGCGCGGTCGGCGCGCCGCGCGAAGCGGGCAACGTTTCGAACGCGACGCCGAGGGCGCGGATGTCGTGCGCGAACACCTTGCCGAGTTGGTCGTCGCGCACCTTGCCGACGAAGCCGTAATGTCCGCCGATCGAGGCAAGCGCGGCGATGGTGTTGGCGGCCGAGCCGCCGGAACATTCCCGCCCCGGTCCCATGGCGGCGTAGAGGCGCTCGGCGGCGGCCTCGTCGATCAGGGTCATCGCTCCCTTGGTCAGGCCGTGCCGGTCGATGAACGAATCCTCGGCGCGCGCGAGCACGTCGACGATCGCGTTGCCGATGCCGACGACATCGTGGCGGGCAGGGGCGAAATGTGGCTTCATGGGCGGCGGGAGTATAGTCTTGCGCGTCCCACCCTCAAGGCCGATCTTGTCCGGGTATCGCGCCTGGAACCGTTCATGATCCGCGCCTATATCGCCGCCGCCCGACAACTGTTCGACCCGGACGTCCGCTCGTCGGTCTGGCGTGCGCTGACGCTCGCCGTGGGCGCGACATTCCTATTGTGGATCGGCACGTGGTTCGCGCTGCCGTGGCTGGCGCTGTCCGGCATCCCGTGGCTCGATACCCTGGCCCAGGCCCTCGGCGCGGCCGGGGTGTTCGTGGTGAGCTGGCTGCTGTTTCCCGGATTCGTCAGCGCCGGCATCGCGTTTTTCCTCGAACACACGGCGGACGCGGTCGAGCGCCGGCACTACCCGAACCTCGTGCCGGCGCGTGCGCAAGGCGTGTTCGAAATGGCTCTCGAATCGGCCCGGTTTCTCGCCGTCGTTATTCTGGTCAACCTGGCTTTGCTGCCCTTTTTGTTCGTGCCGCCGGTATTCCCTTTTGTTTTCTATCCGGCGAACGGGTATCTTCTCGGGCGCGAATATTTCGAATTGGTGGCGGCCCGCCGCATCGATACCGACCGCGTCCGCGCGCTCCGGCGACGGAATCGGTGGGCGGTATGGGCGGCGGGAACGGTCGCGGCGCTGATGCTGACGGTTCCGGTCCTCAACCTGATCGCGCCGGTAATCGCGACCGCCGCCATGGTGCATCTGTTCCATGCTTGGTGGAACAGGCCAGAGCCAGCGAAGGAGATCGAGTGATGTTTCCGCGCGACAAGAACGGACCGTCCGAAGACCCCGCCTCCGGCACCGCGCCGGACGATCAGGCGCCGCCGCTGAAGCCTTTTTCCCGGCGCGGCAGCCACATGCCGCGCCAGCCCGCGCCGCCGAGCCCCGACGCCGCCCGTCGCCTGGCGCAGCCGATTCCGCCCCGGCGCGGCGAATCGACCCGACTCGATTCGCCCGACGCGCGCCGCCTCGTGGTCGGGCGCGAAATCGGCCTCAACGGGGAGATCACGTCGTGCGACCGTCTGGTGGTCGAGGGCCGGGTCGAGGCGACGCTGGTCGGCGCGCGCATGCTCGAAGTCGCGCCGGGCGGATTTTTCCGCGGGCGCGCCGAAGTCAAGGAGGCCGAAATCGCCGGCGTGTTCGACGGCGAATTGACCGCGACCGAGCGCCTGTTGATCCGCACCGGCGGGAAGGTTTCGGGCTCCGTGCGCTACGGCCGCGTGGTCATCGAATCGGGCGGCGAGATCGGCGGCGACATGCAGGCGTTGCCGCCCGACGCCGCGCGCGGTTCCTGAACGCCCGCGCTCCCCGCATGTCGTCGCGGATTCCGTCGATCACCGCAGCGGCGTCCATCCTGTTCGCGGCGGCGTGCGCCGAAATCGCTCCGACCCCGCCCGCGCCGGTCCATGAAGCCGCCCGCGCCATAGCCGTTCCCGCCCCGGCCGTGCCGGCGGAGCCCGCCGATCCCGCCGCTTTCGTCGGCCGGGGCGCGCGCGAAGTCGCCGAAATGTTGGGCGAGCCCAGGCTCAAGCGGCGCGACCCGCCGGCCGAGTTGTGGCAATACCGGGCGAAACGCTGCGCGCTCGATCTTTTTTTCTACGCCGGCAGGGACAACGCCTTGACCGTGAGGCACGCCGAGGTCCGCCCGCGCGAAGCGCCGTTCGCCGAATGCCTCGAGCGCATCAGGAATGGCGGCGGGTAACGGTTTCCGTTTTTCGTTTTTCGGTTTTTTCCGGGAATTTGCAGACCGCGCGCGCGACGCAACGCTCGCACTCGGGCGCGCGCGCCTTGCACACGTAGCGCCCGTGCAGGATCAGCCAGTGGTGGGCGTGGCGGAGGTATTTGGCGGGCGTGACCGCCGCCAGTTTGTCCTCGACCGCGCGCGGGGTCTTGCCCGGAGCGAGGCCGGTGCGGTTGGCGACGCGAAAGACGTGGGTGTCGACGGCGATGGTCGGCTCGCCGAAGGCGACGTTGAGGACGACGTTGGCGGTCTTGCGCCCGACGCCGGGGAGTTTTTCGAGCGCCTCGCGCGTGCGCGGCACCTGGCCGCCGTGCTCGGCGACCAGGATTTTCGAGAGCGCGATGATGTTCTTGGCCTTGGTGTTGAACAGCCCGATGGTCTTGACGTGGTCCTTCAGCTTCGCCTCGCCGAGCGCGAGCATTTTTTCCGGACTGTCGACGATCTTGAAGAGCGCACAGGTCGCCTTGTTGACCCCGGCGTCGGTCGCCTGCGCCGACAACACCACCGCGACCAAAAGGGTGTAG
This sequence comes from Rhodospirillales bacterium, assembly GCA_016872535.1. Lineage (NCBI taxonomy): Bacteria > Pseudomonadati > Pseudomonadota > Alphaproteobacteria > Rhodospirillales > Rhodospirillales bacterium. The sequence continues at coordinate 22,526 of VGZQ01000028.1, forward strand.
GGATTGACGTGCTCCAGCTCCCCTTTCGGGTGCGGATTGGCGGCGGCCAAGCGAGCGTAGAACGCCTCGATGTCCGCAAGTTTCATGGGGGATATTTTCATCGGGATGCGGCGGGAATCGGCCAACGGATTACAGCATATCCGGGGGCGGGCCCGAAACTGATATAAGGGCGGCCATGGACGCGCCATTCGCTCATGTGCGCGGGGATTCGCCCGCGCAACCCGACCTTCCGCCCGCGGTTCTGTTCGCCGCCCGGCTCACGCCCAACCGGAGCGCGAGCGTGAAGGCGATCAATCTCATGATCGCGCTGCTCGCCTTCGTGTTCTTCATGACCGGCCTCGGCTTCATGCTGATCGGAGCGTGGCCGGTGATGGGCTTCCTCGGACTCGAAATCGTTCTGCTCTACCTCGCGCTCCGCTGGAACCTGCTGCTCGCCGAGCGGCACGAAGCCGTCACCCTGACCCGGACAGCGTTGACCATCGAGCGCATGGATCCGTGGGGCCGGCGCTCGCGGGAAAGCATCGAGCCCTATTGGGCGCGGGTGGAGCTGGACGCCCGGCGCGGCCGGCTCGAAATCCGAAGCCGGGACAAGGGCCTGGTCGTCGGCCAGTTCCTGGCGCCTGATGAGCGCGCCGACTTCGCCGACGCGTTGCGCGCGGCGCTGGCCCAGGCACGCAGCACCACATCCTAGGGCACGTCCCGATCGATTGAAACGCCCCCTCCCCCTACCCCCCTCCCGCAAGGGGAGGGGTAACTCATAAAAAATTCCCTCCCCCTCGACGGGAGAGGGTTAGGGTGGGGGTGTAATTACCCGGTGGTGACGTGACTGTCTGAACGCGATCGGAATCGCAAGATTCGGGTCGCGCCGGGATTCGTCCGCGCTCATAATCGCCCCATGCGGAACGATGTTCAGGCGCGCGATTACGCGCGGATCGAGCGCGCGATCGGCCTTCTCGCCCAGAACCGGGATGAAAAGCCGTCGCTCGCGGCCATCGCCGCCGAAGTGGGTTTGTCGCCGTTCCATTTCCAGCGCCTGTTTTCGCGTTTCGCCGGCGTGTCGCCGAAGCGCTTTCTCGGCTATCTCTCGCTCGCGCACGCGCGCGAAAAACTCCGCCAGTCGGAAAGCGTGCTGGCGACGGCCCTCGATGCGGGGCTTTCCGGGCCGTCGCGCCTGCACGATCTGTTCGTCACCTTCGAGGCGGTGACGCCGGGGGAATTCCGGCGGCTGGGCGAAGGCCTCCACATCCGCTACGGCTTTCACCCGACGCCGTTCGGCCGGGCGCTGCTGCTGATCTCGCCGCGCGGCCTCGTCGGGCTTTCGTTCGTGACCGACAAGGGCGACGACTTCGCGCTTCGCGAACAGGCGGTGCGTTGGCCCCTGGCCGAGATGGCCCAAGACCAACGCGCGACCGCCGGCTTGGCCGAGCGCATCTTCGCGCGCGCTAACAATAAAACCGCGCCGCTTCCCGTGCTGGTGCCGGGCACCAATTTCCAGATCAAGGTGTGGGAAGCGTTGTTGCGCGTGCCCGAAGGATCGTTGGTGTCCTACAACCAGTTGGCCGCGCTTCTCGGCAAGACCAAAGCACCGCGCGCCATCGGCAACGCGCTCGCGGCCAATCCGCTCGCCTACCTCATTCCCTGCCACCGGGTCATCCGGCAGACGGGCGCGTTCAACGATTACCGCTGGGGCACCGAGCGCAAGCTCGCCATGATCGCCTGGGAAGCCGCGCAAACCCGGTTTTAGAGAGCCTCGAACGAGATGTGGCGCTCGAACCCGCGATAGGCCTTGCCGTCGGCCTCGGCATAGGGACCGGCGAAAAACAGAACCGGCGCGTCCCGCTGCGCGGGCGCCAGCACCAGATCGCGCCCCACCGACCAGGCGATGTGGTTCATTTCCAGCGATCCGAACAGGCCGTGGGTGCCGTATTTGCAGGCGCACGAGGCGTCCGCCGGCAGCCAGCCGAGACCGGCCATGAAAAATTCCGCCCAACAATGGTAGCCGCAGAGATCGCACGCGGCCTCGCCGGGCGGCGGCGGTTCCAACGCCTGGCCCAGTACCAAACGGGCCGGAATTCCCCCCGAGCGGCAGAGCGATATGAACAGCGCGTGAATGTCGTTGCAGTTCCCCGCCGCGCAAACCAAAGCGTGCTCGGTGCTGCCCCTCCACGACTGGTTAGCGGCGTCGTAGGTCATGGACGAAGTCACGTAATCGTAAAAGCGCCGGGCTTTCATGAGCGGGTTGGTCTCGTCGCCGGCGATTTCGGCGGCGAGCGCGCGCGTGCGCGTGTCGACATCGACGAATTGCTCGGCGGCGAGATCGCGGGCAAACAGGCGAAGATCGTCGAGCGGGCGGACGCAGCCCGGATGGATCGCATGCCGCACCGGAAGCCGCTCGACCACGTAGCGGACGTCGAGCGTCGTACCGGCGCCGGGCGGGATTTCCGCGTGGAGCATGCGGTTGCCGTGGACCGGCTCGCGGGTTTCGCGCCATTCGGCCGGCGAGGCGACGGCGAGATCGAGCACCCGTTGATAGGGCGAATCCGATATCAGAGGTTGCCAGACGGCGAGCGCGCCGGAGGCCTTCGCCGGTTCGACCCGAAGGCGGTCGCGGATTTCATAGCGGACGACGCCGAACTCGTCGGCCTTGGGACGTGGACATTCGACAAGCACCTGCGGCATGACGACCTCCCCTGCCCGTCGCGGACGGCGGCAAAATTTTATCCCACGAACCCCAACACGTCACGCATGGAGTAAAGCCCGGGCGCGCGGCCCTTGGTCCAGAGCGCGGCGCGCACCGCGCCTTGGGCGAACACGGCGCGGGAAGACGCCTTGTGGCCGATTTCGACCCGCTCGCCTTCGCCCGCGAACACCACCGTGTGATCGCCGATCACGTCGCCGCCGCGCAAGACGGCGAAGCCGATGTCGCCCTTCTTGCGCGGGCCGGTGATGCCGTCGCGCGCCCGCACGCTTTTGTCGGCGAGCGACACCCGGCGGCCTTCGGCGACCGCCTGGCCGAGGGCGAGCGCGGTGCCCGACGGCGCGTCGGCCTTGTGGCGGTGATGCATCTCGACGATTTCGATGTCGTATTCGGGCCCAAGGATGCGGGCCGCCTTGCGCGCGAGGCCGAGGATGACATTGACCCCGATCGAGAAATTGGCGGCGCGCACGATCGCCGCTTTTTTCGCCGCCGCTTGCAGCGCGTCTTCGTGCTCGGCGCCGAGGCCGGTGGTGCCGATCACGAGCGCGGTGCCGGTTTCGAGCGCGAGGCGCGCGTGCGCGAGAGTCGCGGCGGGCGCGGTAAAATCGATCACCGCGTCGGACGCGCGAAAGACCTTGGCGGCATCGGCGACAATCTTGACGCCGCACGCGGGCAGCCCGGCAAGCGCGGCGATATCCTGGCCGAGCGCGGACGAGCCGGCGGCCTCGGAGCCGGCGGCGATGCGCGCGCCCTCCGCCCCGGCGACGGCGGCGGCGACCATGCGGCCCATGCGGCCGGCGCATCCGACGATTCCGATTTTCAGCATTATGGTTCTCGGTCTTTACCGCTCCGCGTCCGGCGGAGCATAGGGGCTGGCGGGGCCGGGGAAAAGCCACCCCCGCCCTTCCCTCCCCCGTCCAGGGGGAGGGGAAAAAGAAGGCGCGATGTTTTCAATTCCCCCTCCCCCCTTGCGGGGGAGGGTTGGGGTGGGGGGTGGATCGATTCGCTCGCGCGAAGCCCGAACGCAAAATGGGGCCGACTGTTTTTTCCACCGTCACCCCCGCGAAAGCGGGGGTCCAGCGGTCCTGTAACGGCTCGCCGCTGACACACCGCACGTTTTGGAGGATGATTATTTCATGGCCAACGAGGAACATCTGAAACTCGCCCGCCAGGGCAAAGACGCCTGGAACAAGTGGCGGAAAGAGAATCCCAAAGAGCCTGCCGATTTTTCCGGCACGGATTTCACGCTGCCGGAGAATAAGAATATTTCGTTCGCGGAGTTCGAGTTTGGGGGTGGAGCGAATTTTAACAGGGTAACTTTTGGCGATCTTCCCCGTGAGTGGAAATCGGGCCAAGAGACTAATGGTGGCGCAATGTTCAACGGCGCAACATTCGGCGATGAAGCGCGCTTTGAAGATGCATGCTTCGGCAGATACGCGAACTTCGAAGGCGTAACTTTCGGCAACGAAGCACGCTTCGATCTCGCGAAATTCGACCATGGGGCGAGTTTCGATCGCACCGGGTTCGGTCGCGAAACTCGGTTCGATGGCGTGATATTTACGGGCATAGCAGGTTTTAACGGCACCAAATTCGAACTGCCGCCGTGTTTTGCCAGCGTGAAGGGTTCGGAAAACCTAGGTTTCGTCGACACGCAATTCTGGTCTAAAGAAAGAACCCTTCGCTCCACTTCCGATCATAGGATCGTCACGAATCTGCGGCATCTGAGGGATATCGCAAATAAAATTCACGCGCCTGACATTGAGCGAGATTTATTTATCATGGAGAGACAGGCCGAATGCGGTGTGCTGTGGAATGGCCGGCGGAGCGGTGAATCGGGCTCGTGCTTATTTGGCTGGTTGCGGCTGGGCGCAGCGATGTTTTTGTTTTCTGCCTACAGAGCTTTATCTAACTGCGGCCGAAGCGCTGCGTTGCCAGCTTTGTGGTTCGTTGCAATGAACTTCATTGTATTTTTCAGCCTTTATTGGTGGATCGCCGACAAGCCGAATTTCGATTCGGTTCTCGCCATAACGCTTGTCAACCTTCTGCCCATCGGCACGTTCGCGAAGCCGGCAGCCGAAACGGCGGGGATTGATTTATTCGCCTATGGTGTCGTTCCGTGGGGGGCTCACGTCACTGCCATCTTCCAAGGTGTCGTCAACGCACTGCTGGTATTTTTATTAGCGCTCGCGCTGCGCAATCATTTCAAGGTGAAGTGAGGGTGAGAGCTTGCTAAACCCCCCTCATGCTTCGACAGGCTCAGCATAAGGGCCTTTATTTTACCTCACCCTGAGCTTGTCGAAGGGTGAGGCGGGGCTTTTTCGCAAAATTATCAAGGCTGCGCCCCCGCGCGCGCTATTTCTCACCCCCACCCTATCCCTCCCCCGTCGAGGGGGAGGGGCTAAGGCGTGGATTCCCGCTTGCGCGGGAATGACGAGCGAATGGAAAGCGTCTCGCGACGAAGGAAAACTAATCCTTCAGGTCGTTCCACAGTTCCTTGACCTTGCCGAGGAAGCTCGCCGACTGGGGGCTGACGCGCTCGGCTTGGCCCTCGCGGGCGAATTCCTCGAGCAGCTGCTTCTGGCGGGCGGTCAGGTTCTGCGGCGTCTCGACGAACGCCTGAACGAACATGTCGCCGCGCGCGGCCGAGCGCAGCACGCTCATGCCCTTGCCCTTCAGGCGGAACTGCTGGCCCGAGGAAGTGCCGGCGGGAATCGTCACCTTGGCGCGCTGGCCGTCGATGGTCGGCACCTCGATCGCGCCGCCGAGCGCCGCGGTGGTGAGCGGGATCGGCACCCGGCAGAGGATGTTGGCGCCGTCGCGCTGGAAGAGCGGATGCGGCGCGACCGAAAGAAAAATGTAGAGATCGCCGGGCGGCCCGCCGCGCAGGCCCGCTTCGCCCTCGCCCGCGAGCCGGATGCGCGTGCCGTCCTCGACGCCTCCGGGAATGGCGACGTTGAGCGTTTTTTCCCGGTGCACCCGCCCCGCGCCGCCGCAGGTCCGGCACGGATCGCGCACCACCTGGCCCGAGCCCTGGCAGGCCGGACAGGTGCGTTCGATGGTGAAGAAGCCCGATTGCGAGCGCACCCGCCCGCGCCCGCCGCAGGTATCGCAGTTGACGGGGCCGGCGCCGCCGGCGGCACCCGAGCCGTGGCAGGCGTCGCACGTAACCGAGGTCGGCACCCGGATGTTGCTCTTGCGGCCCCGGTGCGCGTCCTCGAGCGAGATTTCCATGTTGTAGCTGAGGTCGGCGCCGCGCAGGTGGCCGCCGCCGGGGCCACGCCCGCGGCCTTCGCCCATGATGTCGCCGAACATCTCGTTCAGGTTGTCGAAGATGTTGGCGAAGCCGTGCGGAAAGCCTTGCCCGAAGCCCTCGAAGCCCGGGCCGCCGGGATGCGCGCCGGCGCCGCCGTGCTCGAAGGCGGCGTGGCCGAAGCGGTCGTAGGCCGCGCGCTTCTGCTCGTCCTTCAGGACGTCGTAGGCCTCGTTCAGTTCCTTGAAGCGCTGCTCGGCCTTCTTGTCGCCCGGATTGCGGTCCGGGTGATGCTTCATGGCGAGCGTGCGGAAAGCCCTTTTGATGTCCTCGGGCGTCGCTTTGCGCTCGACGTCGAGGATTTCATAGTAGTCCTTCTTGGCGGCCATGGCCCGGCCCCATGCCTATCGTCGGGCGCGCCGGCGACGATCAGTTCTTCTTCTTGGGCTTGTCGGGATCGACTTCCTCGAAATCGGCGTCGACGACCTTGGACTCGCCGGCCTTGGCGTCCGCGCCGCCGCCCGCCTGGGTGCCCGCTTGCGCGCCGGCCGATTCGGTCGCTTGCGCGCTTTGCGCCTTGGCGGCGGCCTCGGCCTGGCTCGCCTTGTACATGGCTTCGCCCAGCTTCATGGTCGCCTGCGCGAGCGCGTCGGTCTTGGCCTTGATCGCGTCCGCGTCGTCGCCATCGAGTACCGCTTTCAAATCCTTGATCGCGGTTTCGATCGCGCTTTTGTCCGCTTCGCCGACTTTGTCGCCGAACTCCTTGAGATTTTTCTCGGCGGAATGGATCAGGGCGTCGGCGTGGTTGCGGGCCTCGACTTTTTCGCGCCGCTTCTTGTCTTCGGCCGAATGCTTCTCCGCGTCCTTGACCATCTTTTCGATGTCGTCCTTGGAAAGCCCGCCCGAGGGCTGGATGCGGATCTGCTGTTCCTTGTTGGTCGCCTTGTCCTTGGCCGAAACGCTGACGATGCCGTTGGCGTCGATGTCGAAGGTGACTTCGACCTGCGGCATACCGCGCGGCGCGGGCGGAATGCCGACCAGATCGAACTGGCCGAGCAGCTTGTTGTCGGCGGCCATTTCGCGTTCGCCCTGGAAGACGCGGATAGTGACCGCGGTCTGGCTGTCCTCGGCGGTCGAGAACACCTGGCTCTTGCGCGTCGGAATAGTGGTGTTGCGGTCGATCAGGCGCGTGAACACGCCGCCCAGCGTCTCGATGCCGAGCGACAGCGGCGTCACGTCGAGCAGCAGGACGTCCTTGACCTCGCCCTTGAGCACGCCGCCCTGAATCGCGGCGCCGACCGCGACCACCTCGTCGGGATTGACGCCCTTGTGCGGCTCGCGCTTGAAGAATTCCTTGACCGTCTCGATCACCTTGGGCATGCGGGTCATGCCGCCGACCAGGATCACTTCGTCGATCTGCTTGGCCTCGAGCCCGGCGTCCTTGAGCGCCTTGCGGCACGGCTCGACCGTGCGTTGGATCAGGTCGTCGACCAGCGATTCGAGCTTGGCGCGGGTGAGCTTGATGTTGAGGTGCTTCGGGCCCGACTGGTCGGCGGTGATGAAGGGCAGGTTGACCTCGGTCTGCATCGAGCTCGACAGCTCGATCTTGGCCTTTTCCGCCGATTCCTTCAGGCGCTGCAGCGCGAGCTTGTCCTTGCGGAGATCAATGCCCTGCTCCTTCTTGAACTCGTCGGCCAGCCAATCGACGATGCGGGCGTCGAAGTCCTCGCCGCCGAGGAAGGTGTCGCCGTTGGTCGATTTGACCTCGAACACGCCGTCGCCGATTTCGAGCACCGAGATGTCGAAGGTGCCGCCGCCCAGGTCGTAGACCGCGATGGTGCCGGAGCCCTTCTTTTCCATGCCGTAGGCGAGCGCGGCCGCCGTCGGCTCGTTGATGATGCGCAGCACTTCGAGGCCGGCGATCTTGCCCGCGTCCTTGGTCGCTTGGCGCTGGGAATCGTTGAAGTAGGCGGGCACGGTGATGACCGCCTGCTCGACCCTTTCGCCGAGGTAGCGTTCGGCGGTCTCCTTCATCTTCTGCAGGACGAAGGCGCTGATCTGCGAGGGCGAATACTTCTTGTCCTCGATCTCGACCCAGGCGTCGCCGTTGTCGCCGCGCACGATCTTGTAGGGCACCAGGTCGATGTCCTTCTTGGTGATCGGATCGTCGAAGCGCCGGCCGATCAGGCGCTTGATGGCGAAAAGGGTGCGAACCGGGTTGGTGACCGCCTGGCGCTTGGCCGGCTGGCCGACCAGGCGTTCGCCCGAATCGGTGAACGCAACCATCGAGGGGGTGGTGCGGGCGCCTTCCGCGTTTTCGATCACTTTCGGGTTTTTGCCCTCCATGATGGCGACGCAGGAATTGGTGGTGCCGAGGTCGATGCCGATGACTTTGCTCATAGTTTTTTCCGTCCTTGTTCAGCCCGGCCTCGCCCGCGACCCATTGCGTCGCCGGGGTCGGCCGTCCGGGGTTTTATATAGGCGGGGGGGCAAAACCCCGCAACGGGCGGGGTTTCGGAATGAAATGCCAAGCGTGTCCGAAAAGACACACCTGGTTAATAGGGGTGGGGCTTGCCGCCCAACCCCGGGTTATTCGGTCATGAACACTTTGGGCTGGCCAGCGGAGCCGATTTCATAGACCACGAACGGGCCTTCCTTCACCCCGGTCATGCCGGGCGAGCCCTGGGGCATGCCCGGCAGCGCGATGCCCCGGATGTCGGGCTTCTCGGCGAGCAGCTTCTTCACCGCCGCGACCGGCACATGCCCTTCGACCACGTACTTGCCGATGGTGATGGTGTGGCAGGAGGCGAGCTTGTCGGGCACCCCGGCCATGCGCCGGAGCGCATCGAGCGCGGTCGTTTCCTTGACGCGGACGCGGAAACCTTCGCTTTCCAAAACTTTCGCGTAATCGCCGCAGCAGCCGCAGTTGGGGTCCTTGTAGACCACGGCCTCCTCGGCCGCGCGCGCGGGCGACGCCAACGAAATGACGAGGGCGGCAAGGGCGGCAAAAACGGAAAGACGCATGACGTTCTCCTGGAGTTGCTAGCCTAGAGTTGTTCGTCGAGCTTGGCGCCGGTTTCGCCTTGGGGCCGGCCGTAGGCGGCGCCGGGAGCCTGGGTCGGCACGGGACCGGCCGGACTTTGGGCCGGGACCGGCGGCGGACCGCCCTTGGAAACCGCGACCTTGGCCGGGCGCAGCGGACGGTTGTGCATAACGTAACCCGTTTCCAGCTCCTGCACCACCGTGCCGGAGGGTTTGGTCTTGTCCTCGATCTCGAACATGGCTTCGTGCAGGTGAGGATCGAAGCGCTTTTCCAGCGCTTCGATGCGCTTGATGCCGAAGCGTTCGAAGGCGGCGAGCAGAGCGCGCTCGGTCATCTCGACGCCGACGGCGAGGGTCTCCAGCGCCGGATCCTTGGCCCGCGCCTCGACGCCGATGCTGGCGAGCGCGCGGCGCAGATTGTCCGCGACCGTCACGATTTCGCGCGCGAAATCGGCGGCCGCGTAACGCACGGCCTCGATCTTGTCGGCCTCGACCCGGCGGCGCGTGTTTTCGGCCTCGGCCAGCGCACGCAGCGCCTTGTCCTTGACCTGGGCCAATTCGGTTTCGAGTTCGATTTCGCGCGGGCTTTTCGCGGCGGCTTCAGCCGAGGTCGGTGACGGCGCGGGTACCGGAGTCTCGGGCGACGATTCGGGTGGGGAAGCGGAAGGTTGCGCGGGATCGGCGGTCATGTCTGAAAGTATCGCGATTCGGTGTTGGTGTTCAGCCGAGCAGACGCCCGACCAGCTTGGCGGTGTAATCGACCATCGGAATGATGCGGGCGTAATTGATGCGCGTCGGTCCGATCACGCCGATGGCGCCGACGACTTTCTGCCGCTCGTTCCGGTAAGGCCCGACGATCATCGAACAGCCGGACGTGCCGAACAGGGGATTGTCGGAACCGATGAAAATTTGGACTCCTTCGGCCCGGTCCGCAAGGGAAAGAAGCTTGAGCAGGGTTTCTTTCGTTTCCAGCGCCTCGAACAGCGTGCGGATGGTTTCGAGGTCGGCGAGCCCGTGCACGTCGCCCAAGAGGTTCGATTGGCCGCGCACGATCAAGGTGCCGCCGCTTTCGCCGCCGGCCCAGGTGGCGAGGCCGCGCTCGACCACGCTCCGGGTCAATTCGTCGATCTGGGCGCGATGGCTTTCGAGTTCGGCCATGATCTCGTCGTAAGCCTCGGCGATGGTGCGGCCGACCAGGCGGGCGCTGAGGTAGTTGGTCGCCTGCACCAGGGCGGACGGCGGCAACCCGGGCGGGATTTCGATGATCCGGTTTTCGACTAGGCCGTTTTCCGTCACCAGCACCACCAGCGCGCGGCCGGGGTTGAGGCTGATGAATTCGATGTGCTTGAGAGGCGATTCCGTTTTGGGCGCCATCACCACGCCCGCGCAGCGCGACAGGCCCGACAGCGTCGTCGACGCCCGCTCCAGCAACGCCTCGGCGTTGCCGCCGGTGGCGGCGAGCCGGCTGTCGAGGGCGCGGCGTTCGTCCTGGGTCAGTTCGCCCACTTCCAACAGCCCGTCGACGAAGAGCTTCATTCCTGCTTCGGTCGGCAGCCGTCCGGCCGAAGTGTGGGGCGCGAACAAGAGGCCCATCTCCTCCAGATCCGCCATCACGTTGCGGATGGTGGCGGGCGAGAGCGCGAGGCCGAGCCGGCGCGCGAGCGTGCGCGAGCCGACCGGTTCGCCGCTTTCGAGGTACGACTCGACGATGCGGCGGAAAACCTCGCGCGAGCGGTCGTTGAGTTCGGTGATCATGACATCCGAAAAATCGCGTCAATCTGGGGAAAAATGTAGTCGCGGGGCCGGGCATCGTCAACGAAGGGGCCCTTTGACGGGAGGGTTTCGGAAGGCTAGCTTGCGCGGCGTCCTCCACCGGGAACTACCGTCATGCGCCCGTCCGGCCGCGCCGCCGACCAGCTTCGCGACATCCGCCTCGATCCCGACGTCAGCAAGCACGCCGAGGGCTCCTGCCTCGCCCGCTTCGGCGACACCCACGTGCTGTGCACCGCGTCGGTCGAGGACAAGGTGCCGGGCTGGATGCGCGGCTCGGGCCGCGGCTGGGTCACCGCCGAGTACGGCATGCTGCCGCGCTCGACCAACACCCGCACCGAACGCGAGGCGGCCAAAGGCCGCCAATCGGGCCGCACCCAGGAAATCCAGCGCCTGATCGGGCGATCCTTGCGCGCCGTGACCGACCTGGCCCAGCTCGGCGAGATTCAAGTGAAGATCGACTGCGACGTGATCCAGGCCGACGGCGGAACGCGCACCGCCGCTATTACCGGCTCCTACGTCGCGCTGCATCGCGCGTTCGCGCGGTTGCAATCTCTCGGCATGATCAAGACGATTCCGCTCGTCGATCAGGTCGCCGCCGTGTCGTGCGGCATTTGCCGGGGCACGGCCGTGCTCGATCTCGACTACGCCGAGGACAGCGGCGCCGAGGCCGACGCCAACTTCGTTTTCACCGGCAAGGGCGGCATCGTCGAAATCCAGGGCACCGCCGAGGCCGCGCCCTTCACCGAGGCGCAGTTCGGCGACTTGGTGCGCCTCGCGCGCAAGGGGGTGGCCGAATTGCTCGCCCATCAGCGGCGCGCGCTCGGTCTTTGACGCGATGGCGCGGCGTTTTGCCGGCGGCCCACTCGTGATCGCCAGCCACAATCCGGGCAAGGCGCGCGAAATCGCCGACTTGCTCGCGCCGTTCGGCGTCCAGGTGACAAGCGTGGCTGCCCTCGGACTGCCCGAACCCGAGGAAACCGGAACCACCTTCGCCGACAACGCGCGCTTGAAGGCGCTCGCGGCGGCGAAGGGATCGGGTCTGCCGGCGCTCGCCGACGATTCGGGATTGGAGGTGCGCGCGCTCGGCGGCCGGCCGGGCGTGCAATCGGCAAGGCTGGCCGGGCCCGATAAGGATTTCGCGCGGGCCATGCGCCTGATCGAGGACGAGCTCAAAGGCGCCACCGACCGTCGCGCCAACTTCGCCTGCGCGCTGGCGCTCGGCTGGCCCGACGGCCATTGCGAAGTGTTCGAGGGCCGGGTGGATGGAACCCTGGTCTGGCCGCCGCGCGGCACGCGCGGTTTCGGATACGACCCCGTCTTCGTCGCCAACGGGCGCTCGATCACCTTCGGCGAAATGGAACCGGAGGAAAAACACGCCATCAGCCACCGCGCCCAAGCTTTCCGCAAGCTGGTCGAAGCGTGTTTTGCGCCGCCATTATGACGTCCCGCGCCCACGAAGGTCTCGCCGTCTACGTCCACTGGCCCTATTGCCTCGCCAAGTGCCCTTATTGCGATTTCAACAGCCACGTCGCCGAAGCCGTGCCCGAGGGGCGCTGGCGGGACGCCATTATCCGCGAACTCGCGCACTACCACGCTGAAACCGGGCGCTTGGGGCACGCGCGCACGATTTTTTTCGGCGGCGGCACGCCATCCCTGATGTCGCCCGAGTCGGCGGGCGCGATCGTCCATGCGGTCAAGCGGCTGTGGGGCTTGGCCGACCACGCCGAAATCACGCTCGAAGCCAACCCCACCTCGGTCGAGGCGAAAAAATTCGAGGGGTTCCGCCGCGCGGGCATCAATCGCGTGTCGATCGGCGTCCAGGCGCTCGACGACGAGGCGCTCCGGTTTCTCGGTCGCGAGCATTCGGCGGCCGAGGCGCTGCGCGCGCTGGAAACGGCGGCCGCGATCTTCCCGCGCTTTTCCTTCGATCTCATCTATGCGCGGCCCGGCCAGACCGTCGCCGGATGGCGCCGGGAATTGGGGCGCGCGCTCCGTTTCGCCCGCGGCCATCTTTCGCTCTACCAACTGACGATCGAACCGGGCACCCGCTTTCACCGCGACCGTGTCCTCGCCGCCGACGAGGACGCCGCCGCCGATCTCTTCGAAGCGACCCAGGAAATGACGCGCGCCGCCGGCCTGCATCCTTACGAGATTTCCAATCACGCCAAACCCGGCGCCGAATGCCGCCATAACCTGATCTATTGGCGGGGCGGTTGTTACGTCGGCGTCGGTCCCGGCGCGCACGGGCGCATGGCATCTTCGGACGGCCC
>VGZQ01000029.1 GCA_016872535.1 Rhodospirillales bacterium
CGCGCCCCGAGTTGACGTCGATCGACACCAGCGCCTCGGTCTGGTTGATGACGATGTAGCCGCCCGAGCGAAGTTGAACCTGCGGGCTGTGGATGGTGGCGAGCTGATCCTCGATTTGGTAGCGCCGCAGCAGCGCCACCGACGGGTCGGTATAAAGCTGGACCCGTTTGACGTGGCTCGGCACCAGAAGTTTCATCAGGTCGCGCGCCTGGCGGTAGCCGTCCTCGCCGGCGACGATCACCTCGTCGATGTCGTCGCTGTAGAGGTCCCGGATCGCCCGCTTGATGATGCTGCCTTCCTCGTAGACCAGCGCCGGCGCGATTGATTCGAGCGTGCGCTCGCGCACCTCGGCCCAGGTCCGCATCAGGTATTCGAAGTCGCGGTGGATCTCGGTCTTCGACCGCTCCGCGCCGGCGGTGCGGACGATCACCGCCATGCCGTCGGGAATGTCGAGTTCGTCGACCACCGATTTCAGCCGCTGACGGTCGGCGCCGCCCGCGATCTTGCGCGAAATGCCGCCGCCGCGCGCGGTGTTGGGCATCAGCACGCAGTAGCGCCCGGCGAGGGAAAGATACGTGGTCAGCGCCGCGCCCTTGGTGCCGCGCTCTTCCTTGACCACCTGCACGAGCAGGATCTGGCGCCGTTTGATGACTTCCTGAATTTTGTAATGGCGCCGCCGTCGCGCGGGCGACGGGCGGCGGACTTCGAGATCGTCGTCGGAATCGCCGCCCAGCACCTCGACCGGCGCCGGCTTCGGGGCTTCGCCTTCGTCGGGGGGCGGGGAAAGCGCCTCGCCGGCGGGAACCTCCGTGCCGGGCGCGGGCCCGGCGATGTCCTCGGCAACGTCTCCGACGATATTTTCCGGGGCGCCTTCGGCCCGCTCCGCCTCGACCGCGGTTATATCGCCGGGGGGCATCTCGACCGGCGCCGTCTCGATGGGAGCGATGTCGACGGGGGCGATCTCCGATCCTTCCTCCGGAATCTCCTCGGCAACCGACTCCGCGCCCGGGGCCTCTTCGCCGAATTCCTCGCCGGACGGCTCGCGCCCGGCGCGCGCACCCTCGGCGCGTTCGGCCCGGCTCGCGGCGGCGTCCTCGGCGATGAGTGCTTGGCGGTCCTCGACCGGGATCTGATAGTAATCGGGATGGATTTCGTTGAAAGCGAGGAACCCGTGGCGGTTCCCGCCGTAGTCGACGAACGCGGCCTGGAGCGAGGGTTCGACCCTCGTCACCTTCGCCAGATAGATGTTGCCGCGGAGCTGTTTGCGTGATGCAACCTCGACGTCAAAGTCCTCGAGCCGTGTTCCGCTGACGACCACCACCCGGGTTTCCTCCGGGTGGGCGGCGTCGATGAGCATTTTTTTGGTCATTGGTGTTGAAACTCCGACGCGCCGCCGCCCTCGGGATCGACGCGTCGATACCGGGGCGGACGGGGCGAATGGGTGAGTGGGGAGTGGTACCGGCCGATCCGGCGCCGAAGGCCCAGAGCGGGAATCCCCGCCTGACGGGCGATGTCGGCCGCGCGGCTCGAACCAGCATGGAAAACCTCTAGACTTTCGCGGATTGGGCCGTCCGGGGTCCGCGCGGATGTCGCGCAAACTTCCCCGGCCCAAGGCCGCCCTTCCAGCGCCATCTCGATGCGGCGATCTTCGCTCGACAAGGGGCGCTTTGGTGAGCGCGGCTCCAGTTAACATAATGGCAGGATTCGTGATCCACAATGTTAATGTTCCCGCCGTCGTTCCTCCGGGGCTAACCCATCGGAATCCAAGGAGGATCCGCTGTCGGGCGGGGGATGCGCATTGCGGCGCGGCACGGGTGAGGGATATATTTGGCGTCTTCGATGGGCGTTCGATACAACCTATGGCATAGCATGGACCGATTCCGGACCCTATCGGCTGTCGCCCTAATGGCCGTCGCGGGCGCGTGGTTCGCGCTGTCGGTACCGCTCGTTCGGGAAATGGGAGACCCGGGCGGGGGCGCCCTCGCCGCAGAACCGGCTAAGCCGCTGGTCGACGACATCCGCGCCGCCGATCACGGCGGCCGCACCCGCGTCGTCCTGTCGCTCGACCGTTCGGTCGACTTCACCGTTTTTCCGCTTGCCGATCCGTACCGGGTGGTGATCGATCTGCCCGAGGTCGGCTGGCGGCTTCCATCGCAGCCGCTGCCGGCCGGGATCGGCCTGATGGAGCGCCTGCGCTACGGGCTCTTTCAGCCGGGCACCACGCGGGTGGTGCTCGACATGAAGGGCCCGGTGGCGATCGCCAATGCCTTTTGGCTGGAGGCGGACGCGCAGGGACGGCATCGTTTGGTGGTGGATATCGGCGCCGCGTCGCGCGACGCGATGATCGCGGGCCTGCGCGACGGCGTGGTGAAGGTCGCCGCCGGCGGCGGCGCCAAAGCCGCGCCCGTTCCGGAGGCCACCCGTCGGCTATCGGCGCTGACCCCGCCGCCGGCGCTCACGCCGCCGGTTGCCAATGGGGACTCCGCCGCGCGGCCGAAATCGCCGCCGCCGACCTCCGCCGCTCAACCGCCCGTCGTCGAACCGGTGGCGGCGCCCGCCGACAGCGGCGAAGAGGACGCATCCGACAGGATCGCGGCTCTCGCCGTTCCCGCGACGGAACCGGAAGCGGCTCCCTTCGGCGCGCCGCCGCGCAAACCGCCGGCCCGGCGGCTCGGCGGCAAGCGCGTCATCGTCATCGACCCCGGCCACGGCGGGCTCGACCCCGGCACCGTCGGCGCCAACGGCACCCATGAAAAGCACGTCACCTTGGCCATGGCCAAGGAACTCAAGCGCCAGCTTGAGCAGACCGGGCGTTACAAGGTTGTCTTGACGCGCGACCGCGACATCTTTCTCCGCCTGCGTGACCGGGTCGCGATCGCGCGCGAGGCGGGCGCCGATCTGTTCATGTCGATCCACGCCGACAGCATCGCCGACGGCGCGGCGCGCGGGCCTTCGGTCTACACGCTGTCGGAAAAGGCGTCCGACCGCGAGGCGGCCGAACTGGCGGAAAAGGAAAACAAGGCCGACGTCATCGCCGGCATTGACCTGAGCCATGAAACCCCCGAAGTGGGCTCGATCCTGATCGACCTCGCCCAGCGCGAAACCATGAACCGTTCCGCCCACTTCGCCGCCGGGATGATCGGCGAGATCCGCAAGGAGACGGCGGTGCTGCGCAATACCCACCGCTTCGCCGGATTCGCCGTGCTCAAGGCGCCCGACGTGCCCTCGGTCCTGGTCGAGCTCGGCTTTCTCTCCAACCCTTCGGATGAAAAGGCGCTCTTGAACCGCGCCTACCGGGCCAAGCTGGCCCAGGCGATCGTGCGCGCGACCGACCGCTTCTTCACCCGGGTCGAGGAAGCGAAGCGCTGACCCGCGCGCGTTGACGTTTTGTTAGGAAATTCCGGCTACTTCTGGCTTCGGCGCCCGTCGGAGGGCGCCAGACGGAGGACGCCAGAATGGCCAGATATCCTTTCGTGGTGGGCTTGCGCACCGCGCGGCCCGTCGAGCGCATCGAGCAATGGCTGCTCGCCCGTTGCCGGGGCAAGTGGCACGTGCGGCTTGAGGAAATCGCCTCCGATCTTTCCCACAAATACCTGATTGTCTCATTCGAGCGGGCCGACGACCGCGTCCAATTCCGTCAGGCGTTCGCTAAGGCAAACGCCGCCGCCCAGACCGCCGCGGCGCAAGCCGTTACCGACCCGGCCGAGACGGCCGCTGATAAAACCGCCGCCGCCTGAGGCGAGTCTACTCCGCGAACAGGTGAACGGGCGGAGCCAGCCCCCGCGCCACCAGCGCTTTCGCCACCACGGAGCGATGGCAGCGCGCGGGATCGCGCTCGTAGCACATCAGGGCGACCGCGCCTTTGCGCGCGAGATCGACGATGCGGGCGAGGCCCTTTTGCCCGTCGGCGCCGGCGATTTGCGCCGCCATGTGCGTCCGGTAAGTGGCGTCGTCGCCGGCCTTGGCTGCTTCTCGTCCTTCATTCGGATTGCCCAGCGCGCGGATGTGGACATAGCCGATTCCGGCCGCGAGCAGGCTTCGACGTAGCGCGTCGCGGCGAAACTCCGGGCGCTGCGACCACGGGTGGCTGCGGACGTCGATCAATGTTGCGACGCCGGCCGATCGCAACGCCTGGACGAACCCCGCCAACGCGGCTTTCTCGTAGCCGATCGTGCACAGTGCGCCGGGGCTCAAGGCGCAACGTAGCGGACGCCGGCGCGACCCTCGAAATCCGCGTCCTGGGTCCAGAAAATCGCCCCGACCGCGCGCGCCGTCGCCAGCATCACGCTGTCGGCGAGCGGCAGCCGTTCGACGACACTGAGTCGCGCGGCGGCGAGCGCGAGGGTTGCATCCAAATCGACGACCCGCCCCTGATGCATGAGCGCGACCGCCTGGAGGGCCGGGGGATCGCCGCGCTGTTGCAAGACGCGCTTGAAGACCTCGAACAAGCTCAAGGTCGGGACAACGAGCCGGGACGGGTCCTCGATCGCCGGCGCGAAAAACCCCGCGTTTTTCCCGTCGGCGAAATATTCGAGCCAGCCCGAGGAATCGACGACGTTCATATCCGGTCCCGCTCGCGCTCGACGGTCGTGTCGATCCCGCCGAGGAAGCCCCTGAGTTCCCTGGCTCGGCGAACGGGAATCAACTCGATGCGGTCGCCGTAGGCGATCGCCTGGAACTTCTGCCCCGCCCGCACGCGCAGGCGCTCGCGGATCGCTTTCGGAATCACCACCTGGAACTTGGGCGACAGGGTCACGGTTTCCATGCCTTTTCTCCATCGATACGATAATCGTATTACGAAAGTTATATCGATCATACGGAACCGGTCAAGGCGCGATGGCCCCGCCGCCGCGAGGGGTTTGCCGCGCTTGACCGCCTCGCGGCCCGGGTCCACATTGTAAGGCAAGTTCCTGGGGGAGCCCCATCCCGATGTCGGGGCTGAGAGACCGCTAGAAGCGGGATACCCCAGAACCTGATCCGGGTCATGCCGGCGTAGGGAACGGAACGCGCGCCAAGCCCACTTGCGCCAAGCCCTTCGGGGCCGAACTCCCTCCCGTCGCCGCCGATCCGTTTGTCGGAGTCCGAAGGAGTCCGCGCCATGAACGTCATCGCTAAGCCGCCACGCATTTCCGTGACCACCGGGCCGCTGCCCGCCTCGCGCAAAATCTTTGTGCCGGGCGAACGCCATCCCCATATCCGCGTGCCGATGCGCGAGATTTCCGTGCACCCCTCGGCGGGCGAGCCGCCCTTGGTGGTCTACGACACCACCGGCCCCTACACCGACCCCGAGGCCAAGATCGACATCCAAAAAGGCCTGCCGCGCATCCGCTCGCCCTGGATCAAGGCGCGGGGCGACGTGGAGGACTACGACGGCCGCACGGTCCGACCCGAAGACAACGGCAACGTCGCCGCCGACAAACTGGCGCCCGAATTTCCGGTCCGCCACCGTCCCTTGCGTGCGAAAGCGGGCAAGGCGGTGACGCAGATGGCCTATGCGCGCGCCGGCATCGTCACGCCCGAGATGGAATTCGTCGCCATCCGCGAAAACGAACTGCGCGCGAGGGATCCCAAGGCCGCGCACGCCGCCATCGCGGCGGGCCAGAGCTTCGGCGCCGCGATCCCCGACTACGTCACGCCCGAATTCGTGCGCGACGAAATCGCGCGCGGGCGCGCCATCATTCCGGTCAACGTCAACCACCCGGAGCAGGAGCCGGTCGTCCTCGGGCGCAACTTCCTGGTCAAGATCAACGCCAACATCGGCAATTCCGCCGTCACCTCCTCGGTCGCCGAGGAGGTGGACAAGATGGTGTGGGCGATCCGCTGGGGCGCCGATACGGTGATGGACCTCTCGACCGGGCGCAACATCCACAACATCCGCGAATGGATCATCCGCAATGCGCCGGTGCCGATCGGCACGGTGCCGATCTACCAGGCCCTCGAAAAGGTCGCGCGGCCCGAGGAACTGACTTGGGAGATTTTCCGCGACACCATCGTCGAGCAGTGCGAGCAGGGGGTGGACTATTTCACCATCCACGCGGGGGTGCGGCTCCGCCATATTCCGCTCGCGGCGAAGCGCGTCACCGGCATCGTGTCGCGCGGCGGCTCGATCATGGCCAAGTGGTGCTTGGCGCACCACAAGGAGAATTTCCTCTACGAGAACTTCGAGGAACTGTGCGATATCCTCCGCGCCTACGACGTGGCGTTTTCGCTCGGCGACGGGCTCAGGCCCGGCTCGACCGCGGACGCCAACGACGCGGCCCAGTTCGCCGAGCTGGAGACGCTGGGCGAATTGACCCAGATCGCCTGGAAAAAAGACGTGCAGGTGATGATCGAGGGGCCCGGCCACGTCCCCATGCACAAGATCAAGATCAACGTCGAAAAGCAGATCAAACTGTGCGGCGAGGCGCCGTTCTACACGCTGGGTCCGCTGGTCACCGACATCGCTCCCGGCCACGATCATCTGGTCAGCGCCATCGGCGCCGCCATGATCGGCTGGTATGGCACCTCCATGCTCTGCTACGTGACGCCGAAGGAGCATCTCGGCCTTCCCGACCGCAACGACGTCAAGGCGGGCGTGATCGCCTACAAGGTCGCGGCGCACGCCGCCGATCTCGCCAAAGGCCACCCCGGGGCGTCGCGCCGCGACGACGCGCTTTCCCGCGCGCGCTTCGAGTTCCGCTGGGAAGATCAGTTCAACCTCGGGCTCGACCCCGAAACCGCCAAGGACTTCCACGACAAGACGCTGCCCAAGGAAGCGCACAAGACCGCGCACTTCTGCTCCATGTGCGGCCCCAAGTTCTGCGCCATGGAAATCACCCAGCAGCTTAAGGACGTCACACCGGAAGCGCAAAAAGGCATGGCCGAAATGAGCGAAAAATTCCGCGCCGGCGGCGGCGAGATTTATAAAGAGGAGTTCGCGAAATAACTCCCGACATGCCCCGCAACGCCAGCGCGCCGCCGCGCGCCTATCTCTCCTGGAGTTCGGGCAAGGACAGCGCCTTTTCCCTATACGAGGCGCGCCGGCTGGGCTTGGCCGACGTGATGGGCGTGCTGACCACCTACAACGAGGCCTACGACCGGGTCGCCATGCACGGCGTCCGCCTCGAACTGCTCGATCGCCAGATCGCGGCGCTGGGCCTGCCCGCGCTCAAGATCGCGCTCCCCAACCCATGCCCGAACGAGGTCTACGAAGCGCGCATGAAGGATGCGTGCGCGGTCATCAAGGGCGAAGGCATCGAGCACGTCGTCTTCGGCGATCTGTTCCTGGAGGACATCCGCGCCTATCGCGAGGAAAAGCTGGCGGCGGTCGGCATGCGCGCGCTGTTTCCGCTCTGGCTACGCAACACCGCCGATCTCGCGCGCGCCATGATCGCCTCCGGAATGGTCGCGCACATCACGTGCCTCGATCCGAAAAAACTCGACCGCCGCTTCGCCGGGCGCCGGTTCGACGAATCGCTGCTCGCCGAGTTGCCGTCGGGCGTCGACCCCTGCGGCGAGAACGGGGAGTTCCATACGGTGGTGACGGCGGGGCCGATGTTCCGCGCGCCCATTGCCGTGAAGGTCGGCGAAACGGTCGAGCGCGAAGGGTTCGTCTTTACCGACGTGATTCCGGTTAATTAGGACATATAACCTATAACGTGCGGGAGTTGCGGGCGCCCCCCTGCCGTCGTGGCGGGGGATGGCGTAAGGTTCGCCCCCCTGTTATGCACGCATCCGCCATGCCCAACCCTTCGCCGCACGACCTCGCCCACGACCCCACCCACGATCCCCACGCCGACCGGGTCCTGATCCTCGATTTCGGCTCGCAGGTGACGCAGCTGATCGCCAGGCGCGTCCGCGAATCCGGCGTCTATTGCGAAATCCATCCCTTCAACCGGGCGACCGCCGAATCGATCGAGGCCTTCCGGCCGAAAGGCGTGATCCTTTCGGGCGGCCCCGCCTCGGTCGTCGATATGGGAACGCCGCGCGCCCCCGACGGCCTTTTCGCCATGAATCTCCCCGTGCTCGGCATCTGCTACGGCCAGATGACCATGGTCGCGCAACTGGGCGGCAAGGTCGAAAGCGGCCACACCCGCGAATTCGGCCGCGCCTACGTCGAGGTCACGGACGACTGCGAACTGTTCCGGGGCGTCTGGAAAGTGGGCGGGCGCGAGCAGGTGTGGATGAGCCACGGCGACCGGGTGACGGAACTGCCCAAGGGCTTCCGCGTGGTGGGGATGAGCGAGGGCGCGCCGTTCGCGGTGATCGCCGACGACGCGCGCCGGCTTTACGGCGTCATGTTCCACCCCGAGGTCGCGCACACCCCCCACGGCGCCAAGCTGATCGAAAATTTCACCCACCGGGTCGCGGGCTGCAAGGGCGAATGGACCATGGCCGCGTTCCGCGCCCAGGAAATCGCCAAGGTCCGCGCCCAGGTGGGCACGGGGAAAGTCATCTGCGGGCTTTCGGGCGGGGTCGATTCCTCGGTGGTCGCCGCGCTGCTGCACGAGGCGATCGGCGCGCAACTCACCTGCGTCTTCGTCGATACCGGCCTGATGCGCGCGGGCGAGGCGGACGAAGTGGTCGGGCTCTTTCGCGACCACTACAACATCCCGTTGGTCCACAAGGACGCATCCGATTTGTTCCTGGGCAAGCTCGAAGGCGTCGCCGATCCGGAAACCAAGCGCAAGATCATCGGCGCCACCTTCATCGACGTGTTCGAGGCCGAGGCCAAGAAGGTCGGCGGCGCCCGGTTTCTCGCGCAAGGAACGCTCTATCCGGACGTGATCGAATCGGTTTCCTTCATCGGCGGGCCCAGCGTCACCATCAAGTCGCACCACAACGTCGGCGGCCTGCCCGAACGCATGAATTTGAAACTGGTCGAGCCCTTGCGTGAGCTGTTCAAGGACGAAGTGCGCGCCCTCGGGCGCGAGTTGGGGCTGCCCGAACGTTTCGTCGGGCGCCATCCGTTCCCCGGGCCCGGGCTCGCCATCCGCCTTCCCGGCGGCATCACCCGGGCGAAGCTGGAGATTCTGCGCAAGGCGGACGCGATCTATCTCGAGGAAATCCGCTTAGCCGGGCTCTACGACGCCATCTGGCAGGCGTTCGCCGTGCTGCTGCCGGTGCAAACCGTGGGCGTGATGGGCGACGCCCGCACCTACGATTACGTCTGCGCGCTCCGCGCCGTGACCTCGACCGACGGCATGACCGCCGAATCCTATCCCTTCGACCACGAGTTCCTCGCCAACGTGGCGACGCGCATCATCAACGAAGTGAAGGGCATCAACCGGGTGGTCTACGACGTGACCAGCAAACCGCCCGGAACGATCGAGTGGGAGTGAGATTTCAGAGGGTTAGCCAACGAGCGATGGCGACAAGCTAATCGCTCCAGGCAAAACAACTCTTCTGATAACGCAGCTAGGGGCGATTCTAGGGGCGCAGCCACACAGCAACCCTTGTGTGTGGAGTGCTCTCTATGCCCATCTACAAGCAGCCGAACAGCAAGTGCTGGCTCATCGAATCCAAGATCAAAGGCAAGCGTTATCGCCGAAGCAGAGCGGGACGCATTGCCTGTATGAAATACCCAAGATCGCCTCCCCTGCCCTAGGTTGTACCGGCACCAGGAGGGGGGTAGCGAACAGCGCGGGCAATATTCTGGTCAATTCACCGCTCCACCCGCCGAATGCCAATTTGAAGACCGTCCCCACATCTCCGCAAACGGGCAAAGACGCAAGACCTTGGGGCAGATACTGGCGGTAGAAGCGGCTAGCTTAACTAACCCAATAAAAGATAATCCAATAGCTGCCCGAATAGTATAAGTTCCTGTGATTACTCCCAAAGTAATAGCTAGAGAAATCAACATGTCTGATGAAGATGCAAAAAAATCTGATTCCTCAGCCAAGGGTGAAACGGACAGTGAAGAAATTGCGTCACTCACGGGTAAACTTGCGCGAAAAATTTGGGATACAGCATACAAGGAGCTGAAAAACGTTTTTCGTCCCGGACGAATCAAGGACTTCACCGCTGCGCTTGCAGAGGCTCGATATCAATTCAAAATAATGGCCGTTCAGGCAAATGTAGACGCGAAAGCTATCGAAGATGGAACTAAACGCATCGTTAATGGTCAGCTAGTTGATGTGAAGCCAAGAGCTGAAGACCAAGCTCTGACAAGACCATCTAATCGTGAAGTTATTAGCTTTCTAGCAACTGATACTCTTTTTCAGAATTTGAATCAATTTGTGAATTTTGAGAAGATTGTTTCGATGGCCGAAGAAGAAGCGGCTTCCGTGGCCGACGAAAAAGTATCTGATGAGCCTGTTGATGAACTTTGGTTTACGCGGTGGCGGAAAGGAGCGGAAGACGTATCACAAGAAGATCTTCAGCGCCTTTGGGCGAAGGTGCTCGCTGGCGAGTCGATAAAGCCAGGCTCTTATTCCCTGCGTACTCTTCATTTCTTGTCCACGATGTCTCGCGCCGAGGCTGAATTAATTGCGAGATTGGCACCTTTTGTTATTAAGGACATGATTGTTAGAGAGGCGGTGTCTGAATTGGGCAGCAAAGGTCTGGCTTTTCCAGAATTTTTGAAGTTGGAAGACTTGGGAGTCATCTCGGGCGTTAACGGATTGCTTTCTGGCGTCCTTAATTTCTTTCCTTTTGAAGATAAGTTAATATGGTTTTATGAGTATAAAGATGGTTACGCACTTTTATTTGAAAGCAAAGAGCCAAAGACATTGGATTTGGGTTGTTACATAGTCACTGGCATTGGGCTTGAAGTTCTTACATTAGGCGATTTTTCGGCAAATATCGATTATCTAAGGGCCGTTGGAAAAATTGCTCAGAAATCTAATATTAAAATGCGTTATGGGAAGATCAAAGTAACAGGCCCAACCACAAGAAAGTTGGTAAATGAAATAAAGTTAAATGATATTGAGTAGGTCCAATGAACAACGCTAATTTACTGCGGCGGGTGAGTTGATCGTCGTCACCGCCTACGAGCCGAGCGCCGATTTGTGGCTGCCCGGTTGGACGCAGAAAAAACGGCCCTGACATGAAGTGTGTGATCTGCAAGCAAGGAACGACCAAACCCGGCGCCGCGACCGAGGTTCTCGAACGCGACGGCGCGGTCATCGTGTTCCGCAACGTGCCGGCCGAGGTGTGCGACGTGTGCGGCGAAACCTATCTCGATGCCGCCACGACATCCCGTCTTCAGACCGAGGCCGAGAAACTCATCGCGACCGGCAGCCGTCTCGACGTGCGCGACTATCGCGCCGCGTAGCCGCCCCTGCGTCGCGGGCCGCATCATCGACAAAACGCGCGGCATCAATTTTGGGGAGATACTTCATGGGCATCGAACATCTCGATTCGGGCGAAATCCTGAGCCAAGCCGTCGTTCACGGCGATACGGTCTACCTGTGCGGCCTGACGGCGAAAAATCTCAAACTCGACGTCGCCGGCCAGACCAAGGAGGTCCTCGCCAAGATCGACGAGCGGCTGGCGAAGTGCGGCAGCGACAAGTCGCGGCTGTTGAGCGCGACCATCTACCTCACCGACATCAAGCTGAAACCCGCCATGAACGCGGTGTGGAAGGCTTGGCTCGGCGATCTGAAGCGTCCGGCGCGGGCCTGCATCGGCGGCGTCGAGTTGGAACCGGACGTGTTGGTGGAAATCGTCGTCAGCGCCGCCAAGTCCTGATCTGCCGCCCGTTTTTCAGCGATAGGATGGGCGCCATCACGCGATCCCGTAGGCGATCGCGGCCGCTCCAGCGAGGACGAGGGCGACGCCGACCGCGCGGGCGAGCCGTTCGCCCCACGGCAGCATGCGCTCGGCGATTACCAGCGCCACGAGCAAAAGGATGGCGGCGAGGTTCATGACCCCGGCCGCGAACAAAAGCGCCATCAGCGCCCAGCAGCAGCCGACGCAGTAGGCGCCGTGGCGGAGGCCGAGTTCGAACTGGCCGTGCGCGCCTTCGCGCCAATGGAGGGTGAGGAAGCCGAGCGGCGAGCGGCAGTGGGCGAGGCAGCGGGCCTTCAGCGGCGTCAGTTGATAAAGCCCGGCGCCGAGCAGCAGCAAGCCGGCGAGCGTGGGCGGCGCCGGGGCCATGGCGTCAAGCCGGGCAAAAGTGGCGAGCGTCCATTGAAGAGCGGCGGCGGCGAGGCCGAAGGCGCTCCACACCGCCAGGTAGCCCGCGCCGAACACCGCGGTCGAAACGTAAGGCGCGCCGCGGGCGCGGCGATTGCGGTTGAGGGTGGCGACCAGGCGGAGCATCGGCCAGGCGACCGGCAGCATCATCGCCGCCATCATCGCCACCCACATGGCGAACATCGCCCCGGCGTGGCCGAGGGTCCAGGCCGAGTCCATGGAGGGCTAGGACGCCGCCAGCGGCTTGCGCCAGGTGAACGCGCCGGGGCCGGTCAGTTCGAAGGCGATGTGCTTGGCCGAACGCTCTTTCCAGTCGAACGCGCGGCCGAAGGCGTCGGCCTTGAACCAGCTCGACCGGCCGACGGTGATGTGCCCGGGCACCACTTCGGGGCGCGGCGCGTTATAGATGCGGCAGGTGCCGCCGGGCGGCACCATATACCTGCGGAACGGCCCGCCCTCGCCCGCGGCATAGCCGGGAATTTCCACCCGCCACGACTCCGCGTCGTAATAGATGTCGATCGGGACGTAGGCGATGCCGGTCACCTTGATGGTCAGGTCACGCCAGGCGGCGAAGGCGCCGCCCGCCTCGCCGGTGAAGATCGCCTTGAGCGCTTGGCGCTGGCGTTCGTCGGCGCGGGCGTCGATCAAGAAGCCGAATTCGCGGTTCTTGGCCAGCACGCTGCCCTCGAAGTGGTCGACCACCACGACGTTGAGCGTCCGGTCGAACGCGACGTCGCCGTAGCGGCCCTCGCGGATGATCCAGCTGAGGATCGCTTGGCAGTAGCCAAGGGTGGGATCGGAGCCGAACACGCACGGGCAGCCGACCGCGCAGTTGCAGAGATCGAACCAGTCGCCGGCGATACGCCACTCGGGAATAGGGGTGTTGTCGGTCGCAGGCATGGATCCGGTTCCTCGCCAGCGCCGATGATGCCATGTCCCCGGCGCCCGGTCAGCGGCTTTCTCCCGCCCTGGCGGGGCGGTCGGGCGCGGCCTATATTCCAGCCCATGCGTTCGAGCCTTTCCTCCCGGCCATGTCGTCCGAGTCCGTGTCGTGCGCTCGTCGTTCGAATGCACGCCTACCGGCGTGGCGCGCGCAAGCCCGCGTCATGAGACGCCCGCCGCTGCCCGAGGGCGACGCCAAGGCCGATCTGCGCGCGCTCAGGACCCTGATGCCGCACCTGTGGCCGGCGGGCGAATCCGGCCTCCGGGGTCGCGTGGTCGGCGCGGTCGGCCTTCTGATCCTGGCCAAGCTCGCCAACGTCGTCGTGCCGGTGATCTACAAGCACGCGGTCGACGCCCTCGATGCGTCCGGGCCGGCGGGGATCGCGCTCACGGTCGCCATCGCCCTGATCGTCGCCTATGGCGGCGCGCGCATCATGGCCCAGGGCTTCAGCGAACTGCGCGATGCCATCTTCGCCAAGGTGGTGCAGCGCGCGACCCGGGTCATCGGCCTCGCCACTTTCCGTCACCTGCACGGGCTGTCGCTCCGCTTCCACCTCGACCGCCGCACCGGCGCCGTCAGCCGCGCGATCGAACGCGGCAGCAAGGGCATCGAGTTCATCCTCAACTTCATGCTCTTCAACATCGTGCCGACGTTCGTCGAGATTCTCCTGGTGTGCGGCATCTTGTGGGCGCTCTACGATCCGAGCTTCGCCGTCGTCACCTTCGCCACCATCGCCGGCTACGTGCTGTGGACGCTTCTCATCACCGAATGGCGCACCCAGTACCGCCGGCTGATGAACACGACCGAGACCGAGTCGAGCTCCAAGGCGGTCGACAGCCTGCTCAACTACGAAACCGTCAAGTACTTCGGCAACGAGGAGCACGAAGCGCGCCGGTTCGAGCGCTCGCTCCGGCGCTACGAGGACGCCGCGATCAGGAGCAAGACCACGCTTTCGCTCCT
Source organism: Rhodospirillales bacterium (assembly GCA_016872535.1). NCBI lineage: Bacteria > Pseudomonadati > Pseudomonadota > Alphaproteobacteria > Rhodospirillales > Rhodospirillales bacterium. Next base: position 14,021 of record VGZQ01000029.1, read on the forward strand.
CAACATCGGCCAGGGCACGGTGATCGCGCTCGGCCTGGTCGCGGTGATGACGCTCGCCGCGAACGGGGTTGCGGCCGGGACCATGACGCTCGGCGATTTCGTGCTGGTCAACGCCTACCTGATCCAGCTTTACCTGCCGCTCAATTTCCTCGGCTTCATCTACCGCGAGATCAAGGCGTCCTTGGCCGACATGGAGGCGATGTTCGCGCTCCTGCGCGAGGCGCCCGAGGTGGTCGATCCGCCCGGCGCGCCCGCGCTCGCGGTTTCGGGCGGGGCGATCGAGTTCAGGGACGTGGTCTTCGCCTACGATCCGCGCCGGCCGATTCTCAAGGGCGTTTCGTTCCGCGTTCCGCCGGGGGGCAAGATGGCTATCGTCGGCCCGTCCGGCTCGGGCAAATCGACCGTGTCGCGCATTCTGTTCCGCTTCTACAAGATTCAAGAAGGCGTCGTCGCCATCGACGGCCAGGACATCCGCACCGTTCGGCAAGACAGCGTGCGCGCCGCCATCGGCATGGTGCCGCAGGACACGGTCTTGTTCAACGACACGATCCGCTACAACATCGCCTACGGCCGCCCCGAGGCGACCGAGGCGGAGATCGAGGTCGCCGCCCGCCTTGCCCGTATCCACGACTTCATCCTGGGCTTGCCCGACGGCTACAAGACCATGGTCGGCGAGCGCGGCCTCAAGCTCTCCGGCGGCGAGAAACAACGCGTCGCCATCGCCCGCACCATCCTCAAGAACCCGCGCATCCTGCTGTTCGACGAGGCGACCTCGGCGCTCGATTCCGCGACCGAGCAGGAAATCCTGAAGTCGCTCCGCGAGGTATCGGAGCGGCGCACCACGCTCACCATCGCGCATCGGCTTTCGACCGTGATCGATTCGGACGAAATCCTGGTGATGGAGGAAGGCCGCATCGTCGAGCGCGGCACCCACGGCGAGCTGCTCGCGCGCGGCGGAACTTACGCCGCCATGTGGCGCCGCCAGCAGGAGGCGGCGGCGGCGCGCGAGGCGCTGGAACGGACCGGCGAGGTTGTTCCCGCCGCCGCGCAATGATCGCGTCGCCATGATCCCGTTCCGTCTCGCGGATGCGTTGCGGGTCGAACTGCCGATTGTCGAGGTTCTCGATATCGGCGCGCGCCAAGAGGGGGAGGATCGTTACGCGCCGCTGCTCACGCAGAACTTGGCGCGGGTAACGGGCTTCGAGCCGGAGGCGTCCGAATTCGAGCGTCTCGAGGCCCGCCCGGGCCCCTTCACCTATTTCCCCCATGTTCTGGGCGCGGGCGGGAGGGCCACCATGCACGTCACGCGCTATCCCGGATGTAGTTCTCTTCTCGAACCCGATCCCGCCATGATCGATTTATTTGAAACGTTGGGGGCGTCACCGCCGGATGGAAATTTCCTGGTAGTGGATAAGGTCGACGTGGAGACGGTCCGCCTGGACGACGTGCCCGGTTTGCGATCACCCGATTACATCAAGATCGACGTTCAGGGCGCCGAGCTTCAGGTTTTAACGCACGGGCCACGCACATTGTCTTCGGCGGTCGTCGTGCAAACCGAAGTCGAATTCCTGCCGATTTACAAGAATCAGCCCTTGTTCGGCGATATGCAGTGCTTCTTGCGCGAGCAGGGGTTCGTTTTGCATAAACTGATCGACATCGGCGGCAGAGGTTTCCAGCCCATCCATAATTCCGCCAATCCCTTTCAAGCCATATCGCAGGTCTTATGGGCGGACGCCGTGTTCGTCCGGAATTTTGTCGGATTCGACCAATGGACGGACGAAGGGCTCCTGAAAGCCGCTTTGATTTTGAACGATATTTACCGGTCCTATGATCTTGTCTTTCATCTTTTACGCGCGCGCGACGCGCGCCTTAAGGAAAATCTCGCCGACAGGCATTTGGCCGCGCTTAGCCTTACTCAACCAGTTCCGTTGTACTTCAATCTCAAAAACACGCCTTAGCCGAGGCGGGTAAACCTTTAGGCCGAGCATCACGCTCGATCCAGCCGCCGCCGAGCACGCGGCTTCCCCGGTAGAAGACGCACGCCTGACCGGGGGCGATGGCGCCTTGCGGTTCGGCGAACGCCACTTCGGCGCGGCCGTCGGGGAGCGCGCGCACGGTCGCGGGGGCGGCGGGTTGCGTCGAGCGCACCTTGACCGTGACGGGGCTGGGTTGTTCCGGCGGCGCGTCGAGCCAGTTGACGTCGCGCGCGGTGAGCGAATCCTTGAGCAGCGCCGCGCGCGGGCCGACCACCACACGGGCGGTCGCGGCCTCGATCCGCACCACATAGAGCGGCTCACCGGCGCCGGCGTTGCCGAGGTCGAGGCCGCGGCGCTGGCCGACCGTGAAGTGGAACACGCCCCGATGCCGGCCGAGCACCCGGCCGTCGAGGTCGACGATGTCGCCTGCCGCCGCCGTCCGGCCGGGGCGCAAGCGCTCGACCACGCGCGCGTAGTCGCCGCCGGGCACGAAGCAGATATCCTGGCTGTCCGGCTTGGCCGCAACCGGCACGCCGAGCCGGGCGGCGAGCGCGCGGGTCTCGTCCTTAGACATATCACCGAGCGGGAAGCGAAGCATGTCGAGCTGAGCGCGGGTGGTCGCGAACAGGAAATAGCTCTGGTCACGCGCGGGATCGGCGCCAGCGTGCAACTCGGACCCCTGTTCGCTCTCGACACGGCGGACGTAATGGCCGGTCACCAGCGCGTCGGCGCCCAGGTCGCGGGCGGTCGCGAGCAGGTCGCGGAACTTGACCGTGCGGTTGCAGGCGACGCACGGGATCGGCGTTTCGCCGGCGAGGTAGGAATCGGCGAACGGCTCCATCACCTCGGCGCGGAAGCGGGATTCGTAGTCGAGCACGTAATGCGGAATGGCGAGCGCGTCCGCGACCCGTCGCGCGTCGAGGATGTCGCGCCCGGCGCAGCAGGTTTTGCTTGCGGAGGCCGTGGCGGCGCCGAAATCGTAAAGCTGGAGCGTGACGCCGACTACGTCGTAGCCCCGTTCCTTGAGCAACGCGGCGACGGTCGAGCTGTCGACGCCGCCGGACATGGCGACGACGACGCGGGTCTTGGCCGGGGGCTTATCGGAGATAAAAAAATTCATGGCCGCAATATAGGTCGAACGGCCCGGGCGGCAACATGGGGCGGAAAAAATGTCTCGGATTTTCGCGGGTTTTGGCCCATACCTGTGCGCGCCGTCACAGGAAAACCTGTGCGCGCCGTCACACCTAACTCATTGAAATTATGTGCGTTTCGTCACAGACATCCGGATCGGTCGTCCTTAGCATCGGGCTCACGAACAACAACGGACCACAGCTCTTTACGAGAGGAAAAGACCATGAGAACCGCACATGCTGTCAACGTCGGAGCGACCTATCGTCCGCCGGTCGCGATTTCGGGCGCGGAAGGGGCGAAAGGCGCCACCGTGGCCGCGCTGGCACGGCTCTTGATGCAAGACGGCATCGACGCGCCGCGCCACCTTTTTTCCCGGATCAACGGCACGCTCGCGCGCCCCGGCGGCAAACGGATTTCGCATCGGGTCGAGCGCACGGCACGGGAAATCCTCTATTTCCTGTTCCGTTGCCATATCGCGGACAAGACCCCGAGCGTATCCGACATCTATCTCGCGACCGGGTTGGCCCGGGGAACCACGATCCGGTGCATTGCCGGCTTGCGCGAACTCGGGATTCTGGAAACCGCAACCGATACGCACGACCGGCGCCGTTCGCTGGTGCGTTTCGCCGGCGCATACCGCCATCTGATCGCCGAATTCTCCGACGCCCATTGTCGGCGGCTGGAGGAACAATTGGCGGCTTCGGGGTTTGTCCAGGCGGAAAACCGCGTCGGTTAGGCGCGCGCGCCGGGTTCACGAGCAAGGGCGGGGCCGGAACGGCCCCGCCTTTTTCTTTTCCATGCGTACGCCTACTCTGCCAGAGCCAACCCCGGTAATTTGGAATTGGCTGCGTTGCGCCGTGGCGAGGCGATCCGCCAGGCGCGCCGCGAAGGACGATGCGGTGTCATCGGGCGAGCGGCGCAACGAAGCGGGCGCCCGCCACGACGCAACCCTTTGGGGCCGGGCACTTTTTCGGCGCGGGTTCGTCGTAGGGCTCGCCCGTAGTTGCCGCTACGCGCTTCGCCCTTCTCCTGCCCGCGCCGAAAAATTCCTCCGGCGCAGCCTGTTCCAAATTACCGGGATTGGCTCTATCTTCCGCGCGCCATGCCCGGCGTCGAAATCGTCACCCCCGACCAGCGACCGCGCGCCCCCGAATCGGGCGAGCCGGCAAAGCCGTCCTACGCGCGGGCGATGGCGCGCGGGCTTCGCCGGCGATGTCCCAACTGCGGCCGGGGCCGGCTGTTTCGCGCCTATTTGAAGCCGATCGACGCCTGCGAATCCTGTCGCGAGCCCCTCGGCCATATCCGCGCCGACGACGCGCCGCCCTATTTCACCATCTTCATCGTCGGACACGTGGTGGTGGGATTGGTCTTGTCCGCCGAAATCGCGTTTCACCCGCCCATGTGGGTGCACATGGCGACGTGGCCGGCGCTGACGGTCATTCTCACGCTTACCCTGCTGCCCGTGGTCAAGGGCACGTTGGTCGGCCTGATGTGGCGCCTGAAGCTGCGCGGCGACGAATTCCAGTAGCCGGGAAAATCAATCCCGCTCCTCGAGCCACGCCGCCTGGATGGCCTCGAGGATTTTCTCGTTCGACTTGTTCGGGTCGTCGGCGAAGTCGGGCAGCGCCTGAACCCATTTCCACAGATCGGTGAAGCGCAGGTTGACCACGTCGGCGTCGGGATGCGCGTCCTCGAGCCGGATGGCGATTTCGCGCACGTCGGTCCATTTGAGGGCCATGACCGTTCCCCTTATTTCGATTCGACCATCATGTTGCGGGTCGCCGCCGGCAGCGTGACGGTGATGCCGTCCAGTTCCTTGCACATGCGGATCTGGCAGCTGAGCCGCGACGTCTGGGTGAGCCCGAAGGCGAGGTCGAGCATGTCCTCTTCTTCCTCGGAAGCGGGCGGAAGCTTGGCGAACCATTCCGGCGCCACGATGACGTGGCAGGTCGAGCAGGCGAGCGAGCCTTCGCAGGCGCCCTCGATGTCAATGTCGTTGTGGTGCGCGACCTCCATCACCGACAGCCCTTCGGGCGCATCCACGGTGCGCTTGTTGCCCTGCGGGTCGATGAAGGTCACCTTGTAGGTGGCGCCCGATTGGGCCATGACGTCAGCTCCGTTCCCGACTCAATTAATGCCCGGCGCGTTTTTCGGCGACGCGCGCGTCCAGTTGTTCCACGGCGACGCCGCCGAGCGCGGCACGGATGCCGCGATCCATCCGCTTTTCGGCGAACGGCTTGGTCGCCGTTTCCAGCGCCTCGGCGGCGGCGTTGATAGCGTCCCGTTCGGTTCCGGGCAACTTCTTTTCCAGCGCGGCGACGGCACCGTCGATCGCCGCCCGTTCGTTCGTATCCAATAGGTCGCCGTCGGCGGCCAACGCCGCGCGCACCGCGTTCAGGACCCGGCCGGCTTCGACCCGGGCCTCGGCGAGCAGGCGCGCTTCCATATCCTCGCGCGCGTGTTCCAGGCTGTCGCGCAGCATGGCGGCCATTTCATCCTCGCCGAGTCCGTAGGACGGCTTGACCTCGATTTTCTGCTCGACGCCGGTGGTGGTTTCGCGCGCGGTCACCGTCAGCAGCCCGTCGGCGTCGACCGCGAACGTGACCCGGATGCGCGCCGCGCCCGCGGTCATGGGCGGGATGCCCTTGAGCTCGAACCGGGCGAGCGAGCGGCATTGGTCGACCATTTCCCGTTCGCCCTGGACGACGTGCAGGATCATGCCGGTCTGGCCGTCCTGGTAGGTGGTGAATTCCTGCGCCAGCGCCGCCGGGATCGGCGTGTTGCGGGGAATGATTTTCTCCACCAGCCCGCCCATGGTTTCGAGGCCGAGCGAGAGCGGCGTGACGTCGAGCAGCAGCGCGTCCAGGCCCGCCGTCAACGCCTCGGCCTGCAGCGCGGCGCCGACCGCGACCACTTCGTCGGGGTCGATGTCGGCGAGCGGTTCATGGCCGAAGACGTGCGCGACCGCGCGCCGCACCAGCGGAACCCGGGTCGATCCGCCGACCAGGACCACGCCCTTGACGTCGGCGGGCTTCAAGCCGGCGTCGACCATCACCTCGCGGCAAATGCGGGCGGTGCGCTCGACCAGCGGCTCGATCATCGCTTCGAAGCGCTCGCGGGTCATGACGTGAGTGGTCGGCGTGCCGTCGGCGTCGAGGACCCATTGGCCATCGGGCGAGGCCGAGAGGCATTCCTTGGCGATGCGGGCGGTGGCGAGCGCGAGCTTCGCCTCGCCGGGAGTGAGGCGAGTCTCGCCGGTGGCGGCGTGACGCTCGCGGATGAACGCCTCGGCGAGCAGGTGATCGAAATCGTCGCCGCCGAGGGCCGAATCGCCGCCGGTCGCCAGCACCTGAAACACCCCTTTTTCGAGGCGCAGGATCGAGATGTCGAACGTGCCGCCGCCGAGGTCGTAGACCGCGTAGACGCCCTCCGCTTGCTTGTCGAGTCCGTAGGCCAGAGCTGCGGCGGTCGGCTCGTTGACCAGGCGCAAGACCTCGATCCCGGCGAGGCGGGCCGCGTCCTTGGTCGCGGCGCGGGCGGAATCGTCGAAATAGGCGGGAACGGTGATCACCGCGCGGTCCACCGTCGCGCCGAGCTTGGTCTCGGCGCGGGCCTTCAGCGCGCGCAGGATGTCGGCTGACACCTCGACCGGCGTCAGCCGGCGCCCGCCGACTTTGAGGCGGACCATGCCGCCCTCCCTATCGGCGTCGTTGTCGAGTTCGTAGGGCAGCGTGCCGGCGAGCGCCTTCACGTCCTCGGCGCCGCGCCCCATCAGGCGCTTGATCGAACTGACGACCCGATCGGGCTGCTCCAGCAGCATGGCGCGGGCGGCAAAGCCGACAATGGGCGGAAGGTCCGGCGGGTAAGCGACCACCGATGGCACCAGGCCCGAGCCTTTTTCGTCGCGCAACACCTCGGGCTGGCCTTTGCGGCTGACGGCGACGACCGAATTGGTGGTGCCGAGGTCGATGCCGACCGCCAACGCGCGCTCGGCGGCGTGCGGCAGCGGGGTGGCGCCCGGCTCGTGGATTTGCAGCAGGGCCATCGGGTCAACTCTTGCCGGCGCGGCGGGCGCGGCTGTCGTCGATCAGTTTGCGGAGGTACCGCAACCGGGTGGTGAGCTTGGCGGCTTCGTCGAGGTCGTTCTTGCGGAAAGCCGTCGCCAAGTCGTCGACGCACTCCTCGATGTCGGCGGTAATGTTGGCGGCGAACAATTCCACCTGCGCGGCCGATTGCGCGGCGGCGAGCGCTTCGCGCATTTCCATCGCTTCCATCAGGATGACCGGATCGGCGATCTGATTGCAGCCCTCGGACAGAACGTCCATGCCGGCGAGATGCAGCAGATAGACCGCCCGCTTCAAGGGATCGGCGAGCGTCTCGTAGGCTTCGTTCAGGCTGACGGCCTGGGCCTGCGACAGCGCCTTCTCGCGCGCGGTGCGGGTGGCGAAGCGGTCGGGATGGAGGCGGCGCTGCAAGTCGAAATAGCGCCGCTCCAGCTCGGCGCGATCGACGGCGAAAGCGCGTTCGAGCCCCAGGCGCCGGAAATGATCGACGTCGCCCGGCGGCTGTACCGCGCGGCAGGTGACGCAGAAGGGCGCCTCCCCGGGCGTCGGCCCGCCGCACGACCAGCAGGCTTGCGTCGCGCCGGAAGGCGCGGCGGATTGTTCGGCGGGTCGAACCTGCGGCATCGGTGCGCTCCGGAAGAAACGGCGATCACGCGAAGCGCGCGATTCAAACGTGAAAGGATTCGCCGCAGCCGCAGCGGCCTTTTTCGTTGGGGTTGGTGAACACGAACCCCGATTCGAGCTTGTCCTCGCGGTAGTCCATCTCGGTCCCGAGGATGAACATGGTCGCCTTGGGATCGATCAGGAGGGTCACGCCTTGGGTTTCGACCACCTCGTCGAAAGCGTTGCGCTCGTCGGCGAATTCGAGGGTATAGGACATGCCCGAGCAGCCCTTGGTGCGGATACCGATGCGAATTCCGGCCGAGGGCTTGCCGCGCCCGTCGAGCAGCGCCTTGATTTTTGCGACGGCGGCCGGCGTGACGGTCATCGGCGCCGGCCGCGGCGCGCGCACCGGCGCCGCCGGGGAGGGCGGCGCCGACGCAGGGGTCGAAGAGGAGGCGGACGTGGTCATTCGGCGGCTTCCTTGCCCTTGCCCATCTTCGCTTTGTAATCGCCGATGGCGGCCTTGATCGCGTCCTCGGCCAGCACCGAGCAGTGGATCTTGACCGGCGGGAGCGAGAGGTGTTCCGCGATCTGGGTGTTCTTCAAGGTTGCCGCCTCGTCCAAGGTCTTGCCCTTGACCCATTCGGTCACCAGCGAACTCGACGCGATGGCCGAACCGCAGCCGAAAGTCTTGAACTTGGCGTCCTCGATGATGCCTTGGGCGTTGACCTTGATCTGGAGCTTCATCACGTCGCCGCAGGCGGGCGCGCCGACCAAGCCGGTGCCGACGCTGGCATCGTTCTTGTCGAACGCCCCGACATTGCGGGGGTTTTCGTAGTGATCGATCACCTTGTCGCTGTAAGCCATGACCCTTCTCCTTTACCCTTTATTTAGACGGTTCAACGGGGCCGCTCAATGCTCGGCCCACTTGATGGATTTGATATCGATGCCTTCCCGCGCCATTTCCCAGAGCGGGCTCATGGCGCGGAGCCGCTCGACCTCGGCCGCGATGCGATCGGCGGCGTAGTCGACCTCGGCTTCGGTGGTGAAGCGGCCGAGCCCGAGGCGAAGCGAGGTGTGCGCCAGCTCCTCTTCGACGCCGAGCGCGCGCAGCACGTAGGACGGCTCGAGCGAGGCCGACGTGCAGGCCGAGCCCGAGGACACCGCCAAATCCTTGAGCCCCATCATCAGGCCTTCGCCCTCGACGTAGGCGAAGCTGATGTTGAGGTTGCCTGGAATACGGTGGTCGAGATCGCCGTTGAGGTAGATTTCCGGCAGCCGCTGCTTGAGCCGGTTGTAGAGCCGGTCGCGCATCGCCTTAAGGCGTTCGGCTTCCGCGCCCATCTCCTTTTCGGCGATGGCGCACGCGGCGCCGAGCCCGACGCAGAGCGGCAACGGCAGCGTCCCCGAGCGCATGCCGCGCTCCTGGCCGCCGCCGTTGAACAGCGGCACCAGGCGCACGCGCGGCCGGCGGCGGACGTAGAGCGCGCCGATGCCCATCGGCCCGTAGATTTTGTGGCCGGAAATGCTCATCAGGTCGATGTTCATGTCCTCGACGTCGAGCGGGATCTTGCCCACCGCTTGCGCGCAATCGGTGTGGAAGAAGACGCCGCGTTCGCGACAGATGCGGCCGATTTCGCGGATCGGCTGGATGACGCCGATTTCGTTGTTGACTGCCATGATCGACACCAGCGCCGTCTTGTCGTCGATCGTCGCCTTGAGGCGTTCGAGATCAATCAGACCGTTGGCGCCGACCGGCAGGTAGGTGACCCGAAACCCTTCCTGCTCCAGGTGCCGGCAGGCGTCGAGCACGCATTTGTGCTCGGTCACGCAGGTGATGATGTGGTTCTTCTTGTCCTTGTAGAAATAGGCGACCCCCTTGAGCGCGAGGTTGTTCGACTCGGTCGCGCCGGAGGTGAAGATGAGTTCCTTCGGGTTGGCCTTGATCAGGCTGGCGATCTGTTCGCGCGCGTGTTCGACCGCGTCCTCGGCGCGCCAGCCGTAGGCGTGGCTGCGCGAATGGGGGTTGCCGAAACGGGCGTTGAAATAGGGGAGCATGGTTTCGACCACGCGCGGATCGGTCGGCGTGGTCGCCTGGTAGTCGAGATAGACCGGCGCGCCGTCGCTGCGCGGGTTCTTCAAGGCGCCGCGGACCGCATTCTCGATCTTGGCGGTGGCTTCGTTGGCTCGCATGACTCGATTCCCTCTCGTTGTTTTTCGTTCAGGCGGCGGATACCGCCCCGCCTGGCGCCGTTCGGGCGGCCAAGGCGGTCCAAGATTCCAAAAATCGTTCGATATCGGCGGCGGCGCTCGACCAGCCGAGGCTGATTCGAATCGCCGAACCGACGATGTCCGCGTCCAGACCCATGGCGGCGAGCACGTGGCTTGCGCCCACCTTGCCCGAGGAGCAGGCCGAGCCCGCGCTGACGGCGACGCCGGCGAGATCGAGGGCGATCACCTGAGTTTCGGCGGCGACGCCGGGAAGGGCGAGGCAGGAGGTGTTGGGAAGGCGGAGAGCGTCCGCGCCCAGGATCCGTGCCGACGGCACCGCGGCGCGGGCGCGCGCTTCGAGCGCGTCGCGCCAAGCGGCGAGGCGGCCCATGCAGTCGAGATCGGCGCGGACGGCTTCGGCGGCGGCGCCGAAGCCGGCGATGCCGGAGACGTTTTCGGTCCCCGCGCGCAGGCCGCGTTCCTGGCCGCCGCCCTTGAGCAGGGCTTCGAGCGGAGCGGTTCCATCGGTGACCAATGCGCCGACGCCCATGGGCCCGCCGAGCTTATGGGCGGAGAGAGTCACGAAATGCGCGCCGAGTTCGGCCGCGTCGACCGGAATCTTGCCGGCCGCTTGGACCGCGTCGCAGTGGAGAGCCGCGCCATGGCGCCGGGCGATTTCGGCGGCCCGCGCGACCGGCTGGATGACGCCGGTTTCGTTGTTGGCGAGCATGAGCGAAACGAGTGCGGGGCGGGAATCCGCGGCGAGCGCCGCTTCCAACGCCGCGAGATCGATCACGCCTTCGGAATCGACGGGCACGCGGACCGCACCCGGTACGGCGGCCAGCACCGAGGCGTGCTCGACCGCCGACACAACAACACGGGCGCGGCCGGCGCCGCGCAGAGCCAGCGCGTTGGCCTCGGTCCCGCCCGAGGTGAACGTCACGTTTTCGGCGCGCGCACCGACCAGGGCGGCAACCTGTTCGCGCGCGTCCTCGATCGTGCGCCGCGCGGCGCGGCCGAAGCGGTGGACCGACGACGGGTTGCCGACGCGCGCAAGCGTAGCGATCACCGCCCGCTCGGCCTCGGGCCGGAGCGGGGTGGTCGCGTTGTGATCGAGATAAACGGCGCTCTGCATCATGATCGTCGGTCCGCTCGGACGGGAAGGCGTATTGCTGTTATTCCGCAGCCGCGATCCGGCCGCCAGCGTCCGGCGGTGCGCCGTCGCCGGACCGGAACACGCGCCCGCTGGAGCCAAGCACGCGCTTGTCGACCACGTCGGCGAGCGAAACCGAGCTGAGGTAGAGATAAATCTGGTTACCCAGTTCCTCCCACAGATCGTGGGTCAGACAGCGAGTTTTGTTGGAATGACAGCCGGCCGGTTGCCCGGGGGTGCAGCGGGTGGCCTGGATCGGCTCGTCCACGGCGAGAATGATGTCGGAAACGCGGGTTTCCGATTCGGGCCGCGCGAGCAGATAACCGCCGCCCGGACCGCGCACGCTCTTGACCACGCCGCCGCGGCGCAGCTTGCTGAACAACTGTTCCAGGTACGACAGCGAAATCTCCTGGCGGCTGGCGACATCGGCCAGCGCAACCGGCTTGCCCCGGCTGTTGGAGGCCAAATCGACCATCGCCATGACCGCGTAACGGCCCTTGGTGCTGAGTTTCATAGCCTTGTCTCCTTTCAACTGGCTCGATCGCGGGCGCGTTCGGCCCGCAACTGCGACTCCAGATCGCCGACTCGTTCCTTGAGGTCGGCGACTTGGGACCGCAAATTCTCGATCGTCATCAAAACCGGATCCGGGCACCCCTCGGGCGTGCCGTAGGCGACGAAGGCGCGCGCCGCGGCCTTGTCCTTGGGCATCACCACCTGCGCCGGAATGCCGATCGCGGTCACCCCCGGCGGCACTTCCTTGGTCACGACGGAATTCGCGCCGACGCGCGCCCCTTCGCCAATCACGATCGGGCCGAGCACTTGCGCGCCCGAGCCGATGATGACCCGGTCGCGGAGGGTCGGGTGACGCTTTTGGCCAACCTGGGACGCCGAATCGACCGCGGGCGAAGTGCCGCCCAAGGTCACGCCCTGATAGAGCGTGACATCGTCGCCGATTTCGGCGGTTTCGCCGATGACCACGCCCATGCCGTGGTCGATCACCAGCCGGCGGCCGACGGTGGCGCCGGGATGGATTTCGATGCCGGTGATGAACCGGCCGAGCTGGGACAGAAACCGGGCGAGCAGGCGCCACCCGCGGCGCCAAAGGGCATGGGTCAAGCGATGGATCGCCACCGCGTGGAATCCGGAATAGAGCAGCGCCACCTCAAACCTTGATCGGGCGGCTGGGTCTCTGGCGAGAAAGGCGTCCAAATCGTCCTGGATAGACGTGAACATGATCCGGCCTGCGTTTTTTAGTGACGGTTCAGCGGTTTATCGTCTATAACCACACTCCGCAGTGTGGGTATCCACAATTTCCCGATGGTTATGGATATAAAATAGCCTATAGGCGAAGTCAAGATTAGAAGAATAAAATATTATTCATATGGGTATTTTTTCTATAATCTATTGAAAATTAAATAATATATGAGCCATATCGACGTTGTGGAAACATCCTAATAGCATACTCAAGAGCTAGGTTTATACCTGATGCCTGAAGTCATCTTCAACGGCCCAGACGGCAGAATCGAAGGCCGTTACCAGCACGCCAAGACCCCGAACGCCCCCATTGCCCTCGTGCTCCACCCGCATCCGCAGTACGGGGGGACCATGAACAACAAAGTCGTCTACGCGCTCTATCAAACCTTCGTCGCCAAGGGCTTCTCGGCGCTGCGCTTCAATTTCCGCGGCGTCGGGCGCAGCCAAGGGCAGTTCGACAACGGCCAGGGCGAACTCAGCGACGCCGCCTCTTCCCTCGACTGGCTCCAGGCCCAGAACCCGAACACGCCGGCGTGCTGGATCGCGGGCTTTTCCTTCGGCGCCTGGATCGCCATGCAGCTGATGATGCGCCGGCCCGAGATCGGCGGCTTCATCTCGATCGCGCCGCCGGCAAGCATCTATGACTTTTCCTTTCTCGCGCCGTGCCCGGCGTCGGGCTTGATCGTGCACGGGGACAAGGACGAACTGGTGCCGCTCGCCGCCGTCAACAAGCTCGCGCAAAAACTGTCGGCGCAGAAAAACATCAAGATCGACTATCGGGTGATCGAAGGCGCCGACCACTTCTTCGCCAGCCACGGCGACAACCTGAATCAAATCGTCGAGACGTATTTGGCGCGGGCCTTGGCCAAGGCCGCCTAGGCGCCCTTCGTCCCCGACGGATACAGCGTCCCGCCCGTGCAGGGCGCGCGCACGCCGGTGGTGCTCGGCAGGCTGAGCGGCAACTCCCGCAGCGAGCGGACGGCGAGAAAGGCGAACGCTTCCGCCTCCAGGAAATCGCCGCGCCAGCCGACATCCTCGACCGCCGCCACGTCGGTGCCGAGCGCCTCGCCGAGCAACGCCATCAAATAACAATTATGTCGCCCTCCGCCGGTAACCAGCCAGCGTCCGGGGGGGGCGGGAAAATGATCGCGCGCGCAAGCGACGGAGAGAGCGGTGAAGTGCGCCAGCGTCGCCGCGCCGTCGGCGGGCGCGAGCGAGCGAACATCGGCGAGGGCGCGGGCGAAATGATCGCGGTCGAGGGATTTGGGCGGAAGTTTGCGGAAATATTCGTTGGCGAGCCAAGCATCGAGCCGCGCCCGGTCGGGGCATCCCGCGCGCGCCAATCGGCCCTCTTCGTCCATCGGCCGGCCGGTCGTCCGGCGCACCCAATCGTCGAGCAACGCGTTGCCGGGGCCGGTGTCGAAAGCGATCGGATCGCCGTTCCCGATCCACGTCACATTGGCCACGCCGCCGAGGTTAAGCACGGCGAGCGGTTTGGGAAGGTCGGCGGCGCAGGCGGCATGATAAAGGGGCGCCAGTGGCGCTCCTTCGCCGCCTTCGGCCATGTCGCGGCTGCGGAAATCGGCGACGACGGAAATCCCGGTCAGGCGGGCGAGACGGTCGCCGTCGCCGATCTGGCGGGTCAGGTGATGCACGGGGTCGTGGCGGACGGTGTGGCCGTGGAAGCCGGCCACGTCCACGTCCGCGGGCGAAAGGCGCGCGTCGGCGAGCAGCCTTCGGACGGTATCCGCGTGGCGGTCGGTCAGCGCGCGGACGAGGTCGGCGTCGTTTCCGTCCGTGCCCAGGACGGCGCGCAGGCGTTCGCGGAACGGTCCGTCGTAAGGGTCGGTGCGGGCCGGCCCCAGGGCCAACACCCGTTCGCCGTCGGTTTCGATCAACGCGGCGTCAATGCCGTCCATCGACGTGCCGCTCATCAGCCCGAGCGCGCGAAAACGCTTGCCGGTCATGAAGAATTCGAATCCTGGCGGCTGTCAGCTTGGCGCGATTGTGCTAAGTATCGGCCCGTCCCGCAAGCCGTTCCCGACCCATGACCGCGCACCGATCCGAATTTTTGGCGACCATCGCCGCCCGAGGCTACCTGCACCAGTGTACCGACCTGGGCGCGCTCGATGCGCTCGCGGCGGCGAAGCGGATCGTCGCCTACATCGGCTTCGACTGCACCGCACCCAGCCTGCACGCGGGCAGCCTGGTTTCGATCATGTTGCTGCGCCGGCTGCAACGCGCCGGCCACAAGCCGATTGTGCTGATGGGCGGCGGCACCACCAAGATCGGCGATCCCTCGGGCAAGGACGAAGCGCGGAAGCTTCTGACCGACGCCGAGATCGCCGCCAACATGGCCGGCATCAAGGAAGTCTTCGCCCGATTCCTGAAATTCGGCGACGGGCCCACCGACGCGCTCATGGTCGACAACGCCGGATGGCTTGACGCCCTCGGCTACATTCCGTTTCTGCGTGATTACGGCCGCCATTTCTCGGTCAACCGGATGCTGACCCAGGACAGCGTCAAGCTGCGCCTCGAGCGCGAACAGCCGCTCACCTTTCTCGAGTTCAATTACATGGTCCTGCAAGCCTACGACTTCGTCGAGCTGGCGCGGCGTTACGACTGCGTGCTGCAGATGGGCGGTTCGGACCAATGGGGCAATATCGTCGGCGGTACCGACCTCGGCCGGCGCGTGCTTGGGCGCGAGTTGTTCGGCCTGACCACGCCGCTGCTGACCACCGCCTCCGGCGCGAAAATGGGCAAGACCGCCGACGGCGCGGTCTGGCTGAGCGACAGGATGCTCGCGCCCTACGATTATTGGCAATACTGGCGCAACACCGAGGACGCGGACGTCGGGCGTTTTCTCAGGCTGTTCACGGAACTGCCCGAACCGGAAATCGCGCGCTTGGAAAAACTCGGCGGTGCCGAGATCAACGAAGCGAAAAAAATTTTGGCGAGCGCCGCGACCGAGTTGCTGCATGGCAAGGACGCGGCGGACAGGGCGGCCGAAACCGCGCGCCGCACCTTCGAGGAAGGCGCGGCCGGCGAGTCGCTGCCGACGATCGCCCTGTCCCGCGACCAGTTCGCCAAGGGCATTCCCGCGTTCGAGCTGTTCCACAAGGCGGGGCTGGCGGCGAGCGGCGGCGAGGCGCGGCGGCTCATCCGCGGCGGCGGCGCCCGCCTCAACGACAAAACCGTCGATCGGGAAACCCATGCCGTCACGCTCGCCGATCTCGACTCCGAAGGCATCCTCAAGCTTTCGGCCGGCAAGAAGCGCCACGCCCTGGTCAAGGCGGAGTAGGGAAAGCGCGCGGTTGCGTTTCGGCGCGCAGCGGCGTATGATTACTTTCGATTACAAAAAATTACATTGGGATCTCTCGGAAGGAATCCATGTCGGGACGAAATTTTTCGGTCCGCGTCCCCCACGAGACGCTCGAAGAAATCGACGCCGTCGCTAGGGTGCAAGCCCGCTCGCGGAATTTTGTCGTCGCCGAGGCCATCGACCGCTATCTGGCCGAGGAGCGCCGCTGGATCGCCCAGGTCAAAAAAGGCCTTGCGGAGGCTGACGCGGGCCGTTTCGTTTCGGACGGAGACATGACCGCTCTGTTCAGGAAATTTGAGCGGAAATCCCGTCGGACGGCGATCAAGCGCCGGAAATGAAGGTCCGCTGGACCACGCGGGCATTTCGCGATCTTTCGGATATCCATGCGTATATTTTCGAACGCGATCCGCTCGCCGCGCTTAAGGTCGCGCGGACAATTCGCGCCCAGGTCGAAACTTTGAGCGACCATCCCCTAATGGGACATCCGGGTCGGGTGAAGGGAACTCGAGAGTTAAATCTTGCTGGGCAGCCTTACCTGATCGCGTATCGGATCCGACGAGAGGCGGTGGAAATTCTCGCCATACGCCATACGGCGCGGCGGTGGCCGGATATCTCGCGCTGAAATCGGGAAGCGCTTTTTCGACGTCACTTATCGCGCGGCGTCTTGGAAGGAACCTAGCGGCTCTCTTCGCGCGGCGGCGCCTCGCGTCCGGCGGTGCCAAAAACGCCGAACAGATTGCGCAGGAATCCCGGAGCCAGCGTCGCGACCGGATTGATGGCGATGTTCGGTTCCTCGCGCGGACCGGTCATGCGGAAAGTCGCGGCGAACACGCCGCCGCCCTTTTCGCCGCCGGTGAACAGCGTGCCCACCACCGGAAGATTGCCGAGCAGGCTGTTGACCGCGTATGCCGGCACGATGGTTCCGTTCATGTCGAAGATGTCGGTGTCGGTGTAGATCTTGCCCGCCGCGGTGAAGCCGAGCGAAGCGCCGAACGCGCGTGCCTCGCGCAGTTCCATCACGCCTTCGGTCTGAACGAACGGCAGGTCGAGCGCGGCGAAGTTAAGGCCCTCGCCCTTGAGTTCGTCGAGAATTCCGGTCAGCGCGGCGACGCTCAGCAATCGCGCCAGCAGCGGCGCGTTGACGATGCGATAGTCCCGGGCGACGACGCGGCCGACCAGAGGTTCGCCGGGATCCCGGTCCAGGTATTCGCCGGCAATGTCGAGCGTGCCGCCCACCATGTTGTCGTAGAAGTCGAGCGCCTTGAGCATGGCGCCCGCGTCGCCGGCTTTGAGGGCGAGGGTGCGCTTGCCGCCGTCGGCGGCCGGCCGGACGGCGAGGGTAAACGGCGCGTTCTTGGCGCCGACGCGGCCTTCGGCCTCGGCCAAGCTCCAGCGCACGCCGTCGTGGCGGAACGCCCCCTTGACGCGTTCCAGGGAGCGATCGTCGCCCATCCATACCCGATCGAGCGCGAAGGCGATGCCGAGCTTGAGCGCGGCGACGGTTTCGTTCTCCGGCGTCGCCGCGCGGCCTCGCAGCACCTCCGACCAGAGCGGGCCGAAATCGAAACTGGCGCCCTTGACGTCCATGTCCCATCCGCCGTCGGTGCGTTGGCGAACGACGAGGCTGGCATCGGTACGCCCGTAACGGACCGGGTCGACTTCGATCCGGTCGAGGCCGGTGCCGTCGGCCGCGTACACCGCCCGGCCCTTGATCGCGAGATCGTCGGCGGCAACGGCGAAAGAAGGAATCGCGGCGACCGTGTCGCGCTTGACCCTCAGCGAGGCTTCCGCCGTGCCCGGTTGCCCGCGCTCCTTGCGCCAGCCGAGCGGCCTGACCTCGACGGCGAGGTCCTTCAGATCCGCGCGCGCTTCGATGCTGCGGGCGCCGTCCGGTCCCTCGACCACCCGGATGTCGGCGCCGGCCGTCCCCTCGACGGCGCCGTCCCCGAGCGGGCCGAACGCGAAGCCGAGATCGGCGAACGAGCGAATCTCGCCGCTCCGGCCCGTCAGGCGATAGCGGCTCACCACCGTCGCCTTGGGATCGAAATTTCGCCGCCAATCGATGTCGGCGGTCATGCCGCCGACCCGCGCCTTGCCCTTGATATCCATGCCCTTGCGATCGAGGGTCAGTTCGAGTTTGCCCTGGCGCAGGTCCTGGCCGAGCAGCGCGCCGCGCAACCCGATATCGACGAGTTTGGCGTCGGCTTTGATGTCCACTTGCTCCGCCGTCAGTGTGTGTTCGAGGATGAAGCGTAGCTTGAGATTGGTTTCGACTTTTCCTTCGGCGCCTTGCGGACTGATACCGAGAGCCGAGGCGAAGCGCAGCGGTTCGTGCTCGATCAGGGCGAGCCCTTGGCGAAAACCGCCGGCAATGGCGAGTTCGATGTCGGCGTACTGGTCGTACTGGTCGAGGCCGGTGAAGGCGATGGAGCCGCCCGTGACCGCAAGATCGGCCGCTTCGCCTTTTTCGATCGCGATATCGAAACGGGTCTTGTTGAACGTGGCGCGCCCGGACACCTTGTGCGCCTTGGGCATCGGCGCGAGGTAATCGACGGTCATGTCGCGGAGGTCCATGTTGCCGTCGATCGCGGCGATAACCGGGCGGCGGTCGGGGCCGATGCGCACCTCCAGGCTGGCCTCGGCCCGGGGCATAAAGCCGCCGGAAAGATTGGGAACGACCCAGTTTCGGGCGTCGCCGCCCCAGCCGCTCGGCCAGTAGAGGTCGAGTTTATCGGCCGGAACGTTTTCGAGGCGGCCTTTGGCCCGAACCACGATGTCGGCGCCGGCAACTTCGCCCGAACCCGCGAGCGAAAACCGGGGTCCGCCGAGATCGAAGCGGGCCTCGATCAATTCGGCGCGGCCTTCGCGGCGCGCATAAGCGCCGCGACCCTCCGCCGAACGCAGCGGCATCGCGTGCCCTCCCGGCACGATCAGGGAACCTTCGGCGTCGAGGTCGAGGCGGAACCGCTCGACCTCGAGTCGGTCGGCGATGCCGTCGTAGTGGCCCTTGATGGCGAGGGAACGAAGCGCGAGGCTCTGCGCGGCAGGGTTCGGCAACGCGAGCCGGCCCTCGCCGCCGGTCAGGTTGAAACCGAACGACCGCACCGTTCCGTTCCGCTCCAGCGCGACCGACGCCGTACCGGCCAGCGGCAGATCGAGGGCGGAAAACGGCGCCAACGCCTCGACGAATTCGGCGAACGCCGCGGGGCGCGCCCGCACAAACGTCAGTGTCGCTTGCGAACGCCCGTCGGCGGCGCGATAGGCGCCCTGTACCGTCACCTGGCCGCGCCCGCCGCCGGTTTCGAAGTTGAGAGTCGCCTCGCCGCTCAGGCCCTCGGCGTCGCGGGCGATGAGGACCTGCGTCGCCGGCAGGCGCCACGACCGGTTGCGCGCCATGTCGGCGATCGTCAGATCCGCGCCCAGGATGTTGAGACGGGCGAGGTAACTCATCGGATGGTTGCGTTCGGTCGGCGCCAGCAGTTGATCGAGCAGACGCTGGAGTAAATTCTGCCCCTCGGACGGGATGTCGCCGAGCGCAATCACGAAGCCGCCGTCCGCCTGGCGGGCCAGAAACAGGCGCGGCCCGAACAGTTCGATGCTGCGGGGCGCGATCATGCCGTGCAACAGCGCCTGCGCGCTGAGCGAGAACGACACCTCCGGCACGTTGGCGATCACCCCGCCGGATTTCTCGAAGATGCGAACCGATTGAATGCGCATGTCGAGGGTACGGTCCCAACCGCCCCACGCGAGAACCGTGTCGCCGAGGCGGAACCGCAATTCGGGGTGAAAGCCATTGAGCGCGTTTTCGGCGTAGGGCGTGAGCGGCGTGAGCGAGATCGGCCCCGACGACAGGCGCCACGCCAGCGCCAGCATTAATAGCGCGAGGCCCGCGCCGAGGGCCCCGACCAGATGCAGCGCGCCGTGCACGGTACGTTTGAGCAAGAAATCTCCTTATCCGGTGTTCCCGGACCCTTCCGTCGGCGGGGACGGCATGAACCACCCCGGTCGGCCCGGGGAATGTAATCGGTCCTTCCTTAAAAAACCTAAAGAACGTAACGGATTGACCGAAAAGCCGCTATCGCCCAGTGTGCGCGCAGATGACCATATTACGGTTTGCCGAAAACCAAAGATATGTGCCCAACCCGTCGAGTTCCAGCCTCGCGGCCTTGGGTTTGGAACGATGGTTCGACGCGGCCTCGGCCCAGGCGCCGGCGATCGGCGAGCGGGCCCGGACGCTTGCCGCCGATTCGGGCGCACGCCGCCTGATCGAGGCGGTGTTCGGCAACAGCCCGTTTTTGGCGCATATCGCGGCGGCCGACCCGGGCGTGTTGTGCGACATTCTGGAACAGGGCCCGGACGAGGTCGCGGCGCACGCCTTGGCGGACATCCGGCACGCCCCCTCCGACGAGGCCGAACTGATGCGCGCGCTGCGCGTCATCAAGCGCCGCGTCGCGCTGGCGACCGCGCTCGCCGACATTTCCGGCATCTGGGATCTGGCCCGGGTGACGGGGACGCTCAGCGACTTGGCCGACGCCGCGCTCGGCGCCGCGGCCGGTTTCTTGTTGCGCCAAGCGGCGGCCGGCGGCGCCTTCGCGCTCGCCGAGGAAACCGACCCCCAGCGCGGCTCGGGGCTCGTCGTGCTCGGCATGGGAAAGCTCGGCGCGCGCGAACTGAACTATTCGAGCGACATCGACCTGATCGTACTTTACGACACCGAACGCGTTCGCACCGCCGCGCCCGAATCGCTGCAAAAACATTTTATTCGCCTCGCGCGCGGCTTGGTGCGGCTGATGGAGGAACGGACCGCCGAGGGCTATGTCTTCCGGACCGATTTGCGCCTCAGGCCCGATCCGGGCGCGACGCCGCTCGCCCTTTCGGTCGACGCGGCGGAGACCTATTACGAAAGCCTGGGCCAGAATTGGGAGCGCGCGGCGATGATCAAGGCGCGCGCCGTTGCCGGGGACATCGAGGCCGGCCGGGCGTTCCTCGATCGCCTGCGCCCGTTTGTCTGGCGGCGGCACTTGGATTTCGCCGCGATCCAGGACATTCATTCGATCAAGCGCCAGATTCACGCGCGCTACGGCGGCGGAACCATCGCGGTCGCTGGTCACGACATCAAGCTCGGGCGCGGCGGCATCCGCGAGATCGAGTTCTTCGTCCAAACCCAGCAGCTGATTCGCGGCGGCCGCGAGCCCCGGCTCCGGACCGCATCCACGGTGACGGGATTGGC